>JASHRE010000717.1 GCA_030037515.1 Candidatus Sulfotelmatobacter sp. | reverse complement strand
GATTTGAAGCGGCAAGGCCGAGCAGAGGAGCACATCGCGCTGTTCTATCCGGACACGATGGACGAGCGACTCGCCCTGCTTCGCGCCATGCAAAGAAAAGTGGGGATGCCCGTTTTTGCAGGGGATGTCGAGAAGTTCTTTCTCGATCACTCCGGCAATCTTTCAGGTGCGGACATTGAAGCCGTGCTGGTGCGCAGTCACATGCGCAGCAGCCTGCAAAATAAGTCAGCGGTCGATATGGGCGATCTAAAGGCAGCGCTCGAAGATTTCATTCCACCGTACTATCCGACGGAAATCGATCTGCAGAATATCGTCGCCGTACTGGAATGCACCAGCAAAAGCCTTCTGCCGCAGCAATATCGGAATGTGGAGCGAAGCGAATTGATCCGCCGCGCCAACGAACTGCTCGCATTGTCACGAAGCACCTCGGAAGGGTGACCGGCAGAAGCCGACGGCTGTCGACTTGAGCGCCTAAGACGCAACTCCTGTTCTGCATCCGACGGTCACCGAACTCGGAATGGTATGCGGCTGACTGCCCACAATCTGGTTGAGATTTGACATGGTGATCCGTTTCGGATTCCATATTGAAGCACGGGCTCGCAACTTGACTCGCTGAGCAAGGCACCGACCCAACGGTGATCCAACGCATGTTGCGTCACAGCAGCAAGGACATGACGATGCACTTACATCCATCGGAGCGCACGCGAGGCTCAAAAGAAGCACATTTCTGAGTTGGGAATCGCGCCGAACCAGCCGAGCGCGAGTGCCGTGCGGGTGGGTGCAGCGATTTGGCCGAAACGTTCGCGCACTCTGAGGTCATACTCCGTCCCGACATAGAAACCGGTACTCTATGCCGACTTCTTGGGCACCGCTTTCACCCTCTGCCCATCTCGCTTTTTGACCGGGCAGCCGACATGGTTTTCTTCTTCGGCATGGCGACTACGTTCTGCTTCCGCTGTCCGACATTCCCCCCCAGCTTCGTCCATCGTGCTCTCTGTGCAGCCGCGATCCTCGCCCTTGCCGCCTGGTCCCGCTCGTTCCTTAACTGCTCGGATTCTCTACGCGTCTCTGGTCAGCCCTTTGATTCTATTAGTCACTCGACGTGGTGCCCCGGTAAATCCACGCCGTTCTGATGAAGGACCAAGCCGGTGGCGTGGCCGGCGCCATCTGTGACGAACCTCATTTGTGCGTCAACCACTTTCAAGAAGAACTGCTTCTCGCCCTCCGGAAAAATCTCGAATTTCGGTTGGTTGGCCACTTGCTCGAACAGGCGATCTCCTTCTCGAGAGATGGTGATCGAAAAGTTTGAGGTCAACTGGTAGGTGCCCACATAGCTGTCGAGAATGTTTGGATCGACGTGAATTTCAGTCCGTTCCTTCGGTGCCGCTGCCGGAGGCGGCCCTTCGACTCGCGGCGCGTGTAGGTCCGCGCCGCCCTGGTGCAAGACCAGCTGCGTTGCGCGTCCAGTCGTGTCCGTCACGAAGGTGATCTGCGCATCCACCGCCTTGGCGAAAAATTCATGGTCGCTCTCGGGGAATATCTCGACGGGACCTTGGCCCGTTGCCTGAGTCATGAAATGATCGCCGTCTCTCGCGACATGCAAAAGCAAGGTCGGCGCGAGCTGGTAGTATCCGACGTAAGAGTCGAAAATCTTCGGATCGATTTTGGCCTCCTTTCGCTCCGAAGTAAGCACCACGTTTTCGCCTTCCGCCAGCCTGCCAAGGTCCGCTGCAATCTCTTCCGGGGCCTTCCCCTCCTCGTTTGCGAGCACGATTACGGTCAGCTTGTCAGCTGGAGTGTAGGCGAGGATCGTGTTGAATCCTTCGATTCCGCCCTCGTGACGGATGACTTTGTGCCCGTTCAGGGTGCGCACGGACAAGCCAAACGCATAATCACCCTTGAAAGGCGTCATCATCTTTTGCAGCGACGTGGGCGAAAGAAGCATTCCGCCAAAAAGGCCCCGCTCCCACCGCAGCAAATCTTCGGTCGTTGAATAAAGGCCCCCGGCTGAGAAAGGAACGGTCATGTCGATGTAACCTGCATTCACGAAACCGTCTGGGCCGGGCGAGTACCCCATTGCGCGGTGAGGAATGATGGCCGAATTGGAGTCGTAGCCGGAATCCTTCATGCCCAAGGGGGCGAAGATGTTGTCTTGCACGAACTTTGCATAGGGTTCGCCGCTGACTGTCTCGATCAGGTAGCCCAACACGGCGTACCCGGAGTTGCTGTAGCTCCATTTCTCACCCGGCTGGAAGTCTAGGGGCTTGTCCTTGAATCGCGCCACCAGTGCCTTCGGCGTTGTTGGAAAGGGTTCGAGCGAAGCGTAATCGGGAAAGCTCGTGAAGCTGGGGATTCCCGAGGTGTGCGTCAGCAGGTTGAAGATCGTGATTTTGTCCCATGCTGCGGGTGCGTCCGAAATGTACTTTTTCACCGGATCATTTATGCTGAGTTTCCCGCGCTCTTCGAGCAGGAGAATCGAGCAGGCTGTGAATTGCTTGGTGATCGATCCGAGCCGGAACTTCGTCGTCGGGGTATTGGGAACGTTCCACTCTAGGTCGGCGAAGCCGTACCCCTTGTCGAGTAGGATGTCGTTTCCGCGAGCCACGAGCACCGCACCCATGAACCGCTTGCTGTCCACAAAGGATTGGATGACATGCTCCATGTGAGCAAGATTCGGTGCCGATGCGGCGCTCGTATCGGGTTGGCGAGAGTCGGATGGGGTGTGCCGGGATGCCCCGGCTGCGTGAGTTGTGTTGGCGACGAGCGCTGCTAATATGCACACAAGTGCTAGGCAGGTTCGGGTCATGCTGTGCCTCCCCGCGATCCGCGATGGTGGGCAAAATCTTAACTCATTGTGCAGTTGACTTGATGCCGTCAGAGGTGTGGCGGCAAGACCTTTGCTGCGTTTCGCCACGGTTCCGAGCGCACAATACCCACAAAGCGAGAACGGCTCAAGGTCAGTTCATCGAGCGGTTTTTGCCTCAAGCTGGGACGGCGGCACCCAGTGAGGAAGATCAATTCGATGAAAAACGGGAGCCAATGCGGGTGCAGTGACTTGGAACGAAACGGGCAAGTGCTATCAGCCCAGAGCCTCTTTGATGGTATGTGGAAGATTGATCTCGACGAATCTCAGTCTTCGACGACTCAATACACCTATCTGCTGCAAGACGGCATCTACCATTGCCCGACCTGTGACCCCCCCTTAAGGTCAGAGCGGAAGGACAAGACCACAAGATCACTGGAGAGGCGTGCTATGACACCGTGAGTCTCAAAGTGGTGGATGCTCGCACGACAGAGGAGACCGATAAGAGAAATGGCAAAACGGTTGGTACCACAAGAATGACCGTCTCAAATGACGGCAACACAGCGACGGTCGAATGGACAGAGACTTGCAACGCTCAAGGCGACGTGGTTGCGGGGAAAGACCTGATGGCTCGCGTGTCGCAAAGCCCGCGTGGAGCACATGAAATTTCGGGTTCGTGGCGGATTACGAAGCGCATGAACCGATCCGAGAACGCACTAGTGGTGACGTTGAAGCTTGGAGGGGATACCTTCAGCTTTGCCGATCCAGCCGGGCAGGGCTACACGGCCAAGTTGGACGGGACCGAGACGCCGTTCAAGGGTGATCTCGGCAACACTCTCGTTTCGGTGAGACGAGTCGATAAGCACACGATTGAAGAGACCGATAAACGTGGTGGGAAAATAGTCGAGGTTACTCGCTTTACGGTTTCCGCCGACCCGAAGACAATGACGGTTTCAATGGTGGACAAACTGAATGGAGTTACTCGCCAGTTTGTCTGCCACAAACAGTGAACGTTGGACGAATCACTCTGGTCGCGTCCACATGGGCAAGTTCGCACCAACGAAGCAGCACGGAGACTGCGAGGAGATCGCTCATCCCTCGACCGCATACGGTCGGCGTCGTCGCAACTGGACCGACGCGCACGGTCGGCTGCATAAAGCAACTTTGAACCGAACTTACGCGGATTTCTCTCGGTCTGGTTCCTTATTGTTGGTTAGAGATTGAGAATCAAGCGCATCGTTCAACTCTGTCACCAACTCTACCATGCGCTTGGAGTCTCTTTCTTTTGCAACTTCGGCAGCGATTTCCTGCCAAGGGCGGGAAGGCTTTCGGTCTTGCTCTGGCATGATGTGCTCCCCACAGCTTCGGCGTGAGAAAGTGGACGGGGAATGCAGCAGCACAAACAATACATTATCGAAGCAGCTCACGTCTGCTTGCTTTTTGTAACATTGTGAAAAGTTTTGTGATGCACATCGCTGTCGCCATGGCATTCGGCATCATTGCGGCAGAGAAGCTGCCGAGGAAGAAGCACACCGAAGTGGATCAGCGCCCTGCCGTCAGTTCTTTCGACAAATAAGTGATCTGCCCCACGTGATGATATGTGTGCGCGGCACATCGAAAGAAAACGGTAAACCTGTCCTTCGATTCCGGCTCACGTTCCGCAGCATACGCCTGCGTCCAGTCTTCCGCCTTTTGCTTGCGAATCGTCTCGACCACTACCCGAACCGCATGATCGAAATCCCCTAAGACCTGCTTTTTTGTTTTCTTCGTCGCATCACTGAATTCGAGTGGTCGATTTCGCACGTATCCCGTTCCCGCAATCTGCGCTCCGATGTAATAATTTAGGTTGCCCGTCAAATGCAGCAGCAAGTGCCCTACGCTGTTCCGTCTTTGGGATTCTCTCGCTGAAAACCGAACGGCTAGCCGATCACTATTTCAGGTCGTCCATCCCGATTCAAATCGGCGGCAATCATGGAATACGGCTCGGCCGCAGGCTTATCGAATTGAACGCCTTCTCTGAAGTGGCCTTTGCCGTCGTTAAGGTATACAAAGCAACCCAGATTCTCGTGGCAGGCAGCAATGTCATCACCGTTAAAGTCGGCGACCGCCACAGCGCGAGTGGAAGATTTCGGAGGTCCCCAAAACTCTTTGCGACCGAAATTTGCTTCGACATACAGTATTTGCCCATGGCGGACACGGAGACCATTCAGATTCGGCTTCTCGAAGAAGGCGATCCGCCGAGCATCGCTGCCGCGTTCGCTAATATGGGGTGGAACAAGCCTGAAAAGCAGTATCGGCGCTACTTGGACGAGCAGGCGGCTGGAATTCGGACGTGCTTCGTTGCTATCGTTGAAGGGCAACTTGCCGGGTACGTGACGGTAAACTGGCGACCCACTTACGCCGGATTTGCTGATCTGAATATTCCTGAGATTCAAGACCTCAATGTTCTGACGACCTACCGCAGAAAGGATTTCGCAAGCCGCTTGCTCGACCGCGCAGAAGCGGAAGTCGCCCAGCGTTCAAGTGTTGTGGGGATCGGAGTCGGGCTGCATCCGGGGTACAATGCCGCACAGCGGCTCTATGTGAAGCGCGGCCACGTCCCGGATGGTCGCGGCATTACGCATCAGAATCGCTTTGTCGAAGAGGGCGAAAGCGTAGCGCTTGATGATGACCTCGTACTGCATTTCACGAAGCGATTGCTGCCGGAGTGACGATAATCCCGATGCCCTTCGTTGGCACAAACTTCGGGCAAACCGTTCCTCCGCTTCACTTTGGGCAACGTCATCGCAAAGCTCGCAATTGGCGGACCGGAACACCCTGTTCATGAACGAGCGACCAGCGAACATTGAGACCGAACGCATGCTCCTCGTTACCCTGCTGCCAGAGGAGATTGAGTGCTTAATCGCTGGTGATGCCGAGCGCGTCGCGCTCCTGACTGGCTTCACATTTCCACCGGACGATCCGAACCGGGGTGTCGATTTGTCATGGCATGTCAGGGCGTTGCAGGCTGATCCCAACCAGCTTCCGTGGCGGATTCGCGTGATCGTCGAGCGGTCATCGAACACGGTCATTGGATCGATTAACTTAGAGGGTCCACCGAGCGCGGAGGGCGATGTGGAGATAGGATGGGGCTTGAACGAGGATGCACGCGGGAAATGATACGCGACGGAGGCATCTGCGGCGGTCATAAACTGGGTCACTAGGCAACCGAGAGTTGCCACAGTCAGTGCCACGATCCCCGATGAAGGGAGAAGAAGTCAACTGTACCAGACTGATCCGTGGCTTGATTGTTCCTTTGCTTTTTCGACAAGCGTTCTAAGTTCTTCACGGATTGCAAGGATTCGAAACTCCCGCCTGTCGTGCTCTGCTCTTTCAGCAAGGGAATGACTCTTGTGACTGTGGTAGGTGTGCTCTTCCTGCTGGATCAGTTCAATCTCCCGACGTAGTTTTTCAGTCCGTGCCGCGATTGAACTGTCGTCCATGTGCGAATTCTACGCCATGCTGGAAAAACAAAAAGGTGCATGGACGGGAGCCCCTTGAGTGTCGATTTGCAAATCTGTCGGTCACTCGTCTAGGCAGGGTTGAAAAAGCTCTCCACATCTCACTGAACATCCGTAATCTTCGCCCGCGGAGATCGCTGCGTTACCTTGTCCTCACCCGGTGGACAGATGATTTTCAAACGCACCATCACACCCGACCGACGACGCCGGAAACGCCAACTGCTGAACACTTCCGTGCGAGTATTTACCGAGTCTGCCCATGTGGACGCTCTGGGCATCAATCTCAGTGAGGTCGGCGTGTGCCTGTTTGCCATGGTGAATCTGTCGGTGGGGTCGCAAATTCAGATCGAATTTCTCCAGCCCCGGAGCACGGAACTGGTTCGAGTTTCTGGCATTGTTCGCCATCGCGCTCTGTATCTATACGGAATCGAGTTTCTCGTGGACTCCGAGCAACCCTCAACTGGTTGGGTAGACATAGGCCAACCCGCAGACGACGACTATCGCATGGGGCACGGGGGCACCCAGCGACCATGATTCCTGACGCATGATTTGCTCGCGCATTCAAGCCAACCTGTGGCTCTGCCCAGCCTACGGCCGCCACACACAAGTCGTCCTTTAGAATCGCGGCATGTCCCTGCTCAACGTCGTAGTACTAGCAATCCTCCAAGGGTTGGCGGAATTGCTGCCAGTATCAAGTTCCGCCCATGTGATCGTGGCGGAGAAGCTGATGGGCCTCAATCCATCGTCGCCGCCTATGACACTGCTTTTGGTCATGCTCCATACAGGTACGATGTTCGCCGTAATCAGCTACTTCTGGCACATGTGGCGCGGCACTTACTTCCAGAGTCCCGCTGTTTTTAAGAAGTTTGCTGGATTTCTCCTCTTGGCAACGGTGCTTACAGGAGTTGTCGGCGAAACAATCGTCAAGGTCATCGAAAAGACGGCCTTTCGAGGTCGGCCCCACGCTGAAATCGAGGAGCTCTTCGGGCATCTCGAACTCATTGCGCCAGCACTTGCGGCAGCGGGATTGCTGATATTGATCGCGGGTTTTCTTGAGAAGCGAAACCCTGCAGGAAATTTGACCGAGACCAACGATCTGAACATGCGGCAGGCTGGTTTAATCGGGGCTGTGCAGGGACTCTGCCTGCCCTTTCGTGGTTTTTCCCGTTCGGGCGCAACCATCTCTGCGGGAATGCTGTCGGGCGTGGCAAAGTCGCGGGCAGAGACGTTCAGCTTTGCTCTGGCGGTGGTTCTGACCCCTCCCGTCGTATTCCGTGAAGCGATGCGCCTCATTCATGCTCAGCACATCAGTGGAGCGGCGAACTTGGCTGCTGCCGTATTTCCGAGTCTAATTGGCGCGCTTCTTGCATTCTTTTCCGGCCTTCTTGCATTGAAGTGGCTCAGCAAATGGCTTGAGGGCGGACGCTGGTATCTCTTCGGCATCTATTGTCTCGCCGCTGCTGCGGTAGTGACGGGCTTACACCACGCGGGTTATTGATCCGGCGTGGAGTTGCTGCAAGCACTGAAGGATTGGCGTCCGGTGCGCGTCGAGAAATGGCTGGATCAGGGGACAAGGTGAATCGGCCTTTATGGAGAAAAAGTTGATCTTGCCCAAAGACGTTTCCGCACGACTCCGAGTCAGCGAGAAGTACGTTATCCGATCCGCTCGTGAAGGTACTGGTCATTCTCATCGCAGTGACCGGGATGAGAATCAGCGAGGCGTTGGCGCTCACGTGGGATGCGATCAACTGGACAAAGGGGAAAATCCACATCCGGCGTAAGTGGAACGGCAAAGGATACGGTCCCCGCAAGTCTCGCATGAGCCGCAAGCCCGTGGAGATGACCAAGGGACTTGC
>JASHRE010000716.1 GCA_030037515.1 Candidatus Sulfotelmatobacter sp. | reverse complement strand
GTTGACGCCAGCACAGGGTGGTCAAACTACAGCGGCGGCTTCGCCTCGCTAAAAATGGCTGACTGGAAAGGCGTGACCATGCAGTCGAATTTCACCTATTCCAAGGCTTTGGGAACGGGAGTGCTCTACCAGGCGGTCAGTGAGTACGTTCCTGTCGATACCTTCAATTTGGCCGAAGAGTACGGCAGGCAGGCGTTTGACCAGAAGTTCACCTACAACATGTTCATGATCTATCAGCCGCCGTTTTTCAAAGGGCAGCAGGGGGCACTGGGCCGGGTGTTAGGAGGTTGGACGTTTGCCTCCGTATTCACCGCCGGGTCCGGAACACCAATCCTGTACAACACGACGTACGGGGCTGCTCAGGAGTTTGGTGACGCCGACGACATCAACTTCGGTACTGATGCCAACTCCGTACCGCTTACTCCCCAAACCCACGAGCGTGCCTATTACCTTGCCAGCCAACCCTCGATCGCAGGGACCGGGTTGCCGGTCAATGCGTTCAAAAATGGCATAAACAATGCCATGAACTTCCGCAACCCGATTCTTGGTTTGGATAACAGGGATTGTGGCGCCGGTTGCAGCAGCGGCCTGCCCTACTGGAATATGGACTTCAGCATCAAGAAGAATATCCGTGTGGCAGAGCGCGTTGGTCTGGAATTTCAGGGCGTGTTCACGAACATCCTGAACCACAATCAATGGCTCGATGGCTTCCCGGCGCTCTTCAATACCGCGCAGTGGGGCTCTCTCGGCGGCGAGGCCGCCCCCCGCAATATCGAAATTGGCGCACGCGTTCGGTTCTAGAGGGGTCTCGTTGTAAATCTCACTCGCAAAGGGGGATCGAAAGATCCCCCTCTTTTTTGAGGGTGGGACTTACCGCGTCGGTTTTGCAACGCGAAGCTCACGTGAATGAGGAGCATCTGTTCCTGCCCGGGATATCGCGAAACCCCAATATTTACAGGCGTTCCGGCCTCCTACCCGTTCGTGCCCGGCATGGCACGGGGGAGCCATTTACGGTGAATAGGCTCGGGGGTAGAGTGGTTCTCGAGCAGCACTTGGGGGAGGGCTGATCAACAAACGTCCCGACGACTCAAACTGAGTCGGAGGGGCGTTTTGTTTTGCGCGCGAGTGTGGCGCTGGCGTATTGCCCGCGAAAACAGAATTAATGGTCTCTGTGTTTCTCTCGAAAAATTGTGTAGGAACAGCTGCTCCGGGCCGGAGCGAAGCTCGGCAGCCTTTCCAGGATGCAGTTCGTCTCCGAAATCCCCAGCCTCATATGACATCTGTCCCTTCCAAAGGCATTTGGTCGCATCATCCTGTGACTTCAATGAACCGAGGGGGAGAGTGGGTGTTACTGACCAATGAACTTTTCCGAGGAACGAACCCGCATTTTTCCGAAAACAAAACTACCCGCGACCTTCGCAACCAGAAAGTTTCTGGGCGCGCGAAGCATTGTTTAAGCCTTGAGCAAGCGAAGCGCGGCCAACGGCGAGTTTTGCGACGCAATAATCGTGCGTTTCCATCTCGCCCAGCCCCCTGCGCATCCACCACCCGAACGTGACTGTGCTACATTAGTTGGCGTTTGTGCTCTCCAGTCTCGACCGAGAATCATCATGTGCGCACTCATTCGACGCCGCGACTTTCTTGCAGGCGTGGTTGCCGTGACGGGCTCTCATGCAGTCTCGCCCTTCTCCTTGCTCGCACAATCTGGCTCGCCGTTTCGCGTATCCGTTATCAATGACGAGATTTCGCAGGATTTCGGCCATGCTTGCGAAGTGGCGGCCCGGGATTTCGGCATGCGCTGGATCGAACTGCGCAGCATGTGGAAGAAAAACGTCGTCAATCTGGATGAAAAGGAGGTGGCTGAGGCACGCGGGGTTCTCGAGAAATATCAGCTGAAAGTGACCGACATTGCCAGCCCGCTCTTCAAGGTCGATTTTGCGGGCGCGCCGAAATCGAAATTCGGCTCGGAAGGCGGATTTCAAGCCGACTTCACATACGATCAGCAAGATGAGGTTCTCGACCGCGCGCTCGCGATGGCGAAGGCGTTTGGCACCGACCGCGTGCGTTGCTTCGATTTCTGGCGGCTGGAAGATCAGGGCCCGTATCGAGCGGCCATGAACGAGAAACTGCGGCAAGCCGCCGAAAAGTGTGGGCAGAATGGGATCATTCTGCTTCTTGAGAACGAGCCTTCGTGCAATACCGCGACGGGCGTGGAAGCGGCGAAGATCCTCGATGCAGTCAAGACCCCATATCTCATGCTGAACTGGGATCCGGGGAACGCGGCCACGCAGGGTGAGACGCCCTATCCTGACGGTTACAAACTGCTGCCCAAGGATCGCGTCGGCCATTGCCACTGCAAAGACGCCGTCAAGACTGCCAAAGGATATGACTGGGCGCCGGTGGGTGGCGGCATCATTGACTGGGCAGGACAATTCAAGGCGCTCAAGCGTGACGGCTATCATTTTGCGGTCAGTCTGGAGACGCACTGGCGTGGTGCCGGCTCAGCGGAAGAATCGTCGCGAAAGAGCTGGGCGGGAATGAAAAAGCTTCTCGAACAGGCCAACGCGCTGTAAGTTGCGCCATCAAGTCAGAAAGATTCGGGATGGAAACTCTATCCTTTCATGGCCGTCATTTCGAATTTTCCGATCGATATCGTGGTCACCTGGCGATCGACATTCAGCAACAAGCATTACGGACTCGGCGATCGCGTTCTCGGCAGCGACGGAACAATTGAGCATCATTTGGAAGAGCGGGCGCATTATGGGCCGGGAAAGATCAACCGTCCGCATGGCGATGACGCGCTGGGCGAGACTCCCGACCTAAGCCGCATGCAAAACTGGATTGATTGCATTCGCAGCCGCGAGCAGCCGAACGCGCCGGTCGAGCTCGGGTACAGCTCGGCGCTTGCCCTGCACATGGCGAATCTTTCCTACAAAAACAAGAGGCGAGTCAGGCTGGAAGAGGCCAAAGCGATCACGCCGGAGTATTCGTGATCGGCGCGATAAGGCTTTAACCACAAGCACGAAGGAATACGAGGGAATCAAAATCCTTCGGAACAGCCGGTGGGTGGGTTCACACTTGCTATCGCCTTACATGCAATTTCTATGATCGGCGCGGTCGACATTGGCGGAACAAAGATTGCGGTAGGGATGGTCGATGATGCAGGCAGATTATTGTCACGCTGCGAAACTGCCACCGACCCCGGTGATTATGCGGCCGGAATCGAACAGATTACCCGCATGCTGCGGAAGGCCGCGAATGAAGCGAGCGCGGAGATCTCCGGCATCGGGATTGGATCGACGGGCCCAGTCGATCCTATGCGCGGGGAATTCGGCGATGTGGATTTCCTTTCAGGATGGCGGGGAAAGAAAATCGTCCATGATCTCGCCGCGATCTTCAAAGTGTCTGTCGCCCTGGAAAATGACGGCGACGCCGCTGCCCTGGCCGAGGCTGGATGGGGAGCGGGGCGCAATCGCTCGCGCCTTATCTATGTCACGATTGGCACGGGTATCGGCGGGGGAATCATTCTCGATGGCAAGCTTTATCGCGGTGTCGATGGTGCGCATCCGGAGATCGGGCATCAAGTCATCGATCCGGCAGGGCCGGCCTGCAGTTGCGGATTTCATGGATGTTGGGAGTCGCTGGCGGCGGGGCCGGCGATGGTCGCCGCATACAAAGGCCGAAACTCCTCGCATGAAGACGCGGTTACCGCAAAGCGGATTTGCGAGCTCGCGCTGGAAGGCGATGCGCCCGCACTTCAAACCATCGAGTGCGAGGCCCGCTATCTCGGGCTGGGCCTCGCCAATCTGATCAACCTCTACGCTCCGGATGCGATTGTGCTCAGCGGCAGCCTGATGAAAAGCGCGCCGTTGTTTCTAAATCGCGTTAGAACGGTGATTCGCTCGGGATGCCGGTTCGTTCCGGCGGAGAAGACCGTGCTGAGCCTGGCTTCGCTCGGGGAAGATGCGAACCTGATCGGTGCGGCACGCGTGTGGCATTACAGGTTTGGAAATCCGCAAAGTTCGCACGGCTGAGTGCGTTCAGATGGCTCAACCAGAAGCGGCCGTCGAAATGACAGCAGGCACGAGATGACAGAAATCAGCGAGCAGCTCATCTCCGCAGTGAACCAGGCCGAGCCTCGGCTGCGTCGATTCAACGGGAGCGAGACGGAAACGTCCCTCCTGGCTGGTGGATGGTCACGCAAGCAAGTTCTTGGGCATTTGATCGATTCTGCATCAAATAATCACCAGCGTTTCGTTCGGGCGGGCTTGCAAGATTCTCTGGAGTTTCCTGGCTACGATCAGGAGGGCTGCGTGCGTTTGCAGTCGCCGCAAGATGCCGATTGGTCGTTGCTGGTTTCGTTATGGGCCTCCTATAACCGCTATCTGGCACATGTGATCAGCCGCATTCCTGATTCGAAGCGAAGTACACCTTGCCGCATCGGCACGGGAGAGCCGGTCGCGCTGAGCTTTTTGGTAACTGGTTATCTGAAACACCTGATGCATCACCTTTGCCAGATCGGCGCGGCAGATGCTGAGTAGCGCGGCAGTAGTGTCTAAACACAGTAAACCACCAA
>JASHRE010000715.1 GCA_030037515.1 Candidatus Sulfotelmatobacter sp. | reverse complement strand
GAGGAAGCGCTCAGCCACTTTCCTGACCCCGCGGTCGAAGACAAATACGACGGCATCCGCGTGCAGGCGCATGTTTCCGGCGGCGAGGTGAAACTTTTTTCCCGCACCCGTGACGAGATCACCGAATCCTTCCCCGAACTGCCCGGTGCAGTTGCCGGTCTTGCACAGGACGCGATCCTCGACGGAGAGATTGTGGCTTGGGAATATCCCTCCAAGCCGGGAGGCAATCAGCAACACGTTGACGAAACCGTGTTCGACGAAAAAGAAGAAACCGAACAGAAAGCAACCGATCTCGGCCGCGCCCGTTCCTTCACGGTCTTGCAGCAGCGTTTGGGACGAAAAAAGGTCAGCCATAATTTATTGCGCGAAAGTCCGGTCGCATACCTGGTGTTTGATGTTCTATACGCCCGCGGCGAACTCATTCTCGACCGCCCACTCCGTGAACGCGCACGCATCCTCGATGAACTGCTCGCGGCGCCACGAAAACTCCGCAACCACAGAGAACGCAGAGGCGCACAGGGATCTTTGACATTCGACTCGGACGCGCACCCAGTCCCCGCCGCCGTCATTCGCGCTCCGGTGTTTCGCGCCAGCTCACCGGCAGAACTCGAGGAACTCTTTGTCGCCGCCCGGGCCCGCGGCAATGAGGGGCTGATGATCAAGGATCTCAACTCCCCTTACACGCCCGGTAAGCGCGGCAAATCGTGGCTGAAAATGAAACGTGAACTGGCCACGCTCGACGTGGTTGTCACCGCGGTTGAGTATGGTCACGGCAAGCGGATCGGCGTGCTCAGCGATTACACCTTCGCCGTTTGGGATGGCGATCGTTTGGTCAATATCGGCAAGGCGTATTCCGGCCTGACGGACGCAGAAATCTCTGAGATGACAAAATGGTTTCTTGAACACACCGCCGAAGACCAAGGATTCCGTCGCGTGGTCGAGCCTGAAATCGTCCTCGAAGTCGCTTTTAACAACATGATGGAGTCGGACCGCCACGACAGCGGTTACGCGCTGCGATTTCCGAGGATCGTGAGACTGCGGCCGGACAAATTACCGGAAGAGGCGGACACGCTCGACCGCGTGAAAGAAATATTCTTGCGACAAAACCCATGAGTCTTTTTTCGGCAGGCGGGCGCCCGACCTTCGCGGTGCCCCATTTTCTGGCCGCTTTCGCCAGAAGTGGGGGATTTTCAGCGGCCAATAGGGTGGGGATTTTTATTCAGTGTTCGTGATGATGGTGCCCTTCCCCGCTGTCCACGGGAATCACGCAGCCGTGCGCCACTTCGCACACCACGTGTTCAAACTGGATCGTCGTGTGGTCGATGCGGAAATCGTGCAGCAGGCATTCCTTCACATCGCGCAGAATCCGCTCGCTGATCGACGGCGGAATGTCCGCAATCGAAATATGGCACGACAACGCGTGCGTCTCCGACCCGATGCTCCACACATGCAGGTCGTGCACATCGTTCACGCCCTCAATGGCGCGGATCGCCGACTCGATCTTTTCCAGTTTCATCCCACGCGGCGTGCCCTCGAGCAGAATATTGAGCGTCTCGCGAACGATGCCAAATCCTGACCAGAGAATCAGCGCGCCGATACCGACCGACAACGCCGAGTCGATCCAGTAATTGTGCGTCACAAAAATCGCCCAGCCGCCCGCAATCACCGCCGCGGTCGACAGCGTGTCCCCCAATTCGTGCAACAGTGCGCTGCGAATATTCACGTCTCCGCCGGAACGATACAGCAACAGCGCGATCGCACCGTTCATCACGACTCCGGCCGCAGCCACACCCATCATCACGCCGGCCCGGACCTGCTCCGGATGCTGCAGACGCCGGAATGCCTCGTAGAAAATAAAGAACGATACAATCACCAGCGAACTGGCGTTGACCAGCGCTGCCAGAACTCCCGCTCGCTGATACCCGTAGGTTTTCGTGGAACTCGCCGGCCGCGACTGGAAATAGACTGCGACGAGAGAAAGCAGCAAAGCCAGAAAATCCGAAAGATTGTGTCCGGCCTCGGAGAGCAGCGCCAGCGAATGCGCCCGCACGCCAGCCACCACCAGCAGCACAATATAGGCTAGGGTTGCGCCCAGCGAAATTTTCAGAACCTTCGTCGGACTTCCCACACCATGCACGTGCATGCTTCAAGTCTACGGGCAGCCGGAAGTCGGTTCAAGCGAACGTGGATGCCTCATCACCAGCGGTGAGCGCCATTCCAACCCGTGTGCCCAATCCTGAACCCGCGGGTTTTGCGAGTTCAGGATTGGCGGCTTCCGGCGCGAAGCATTTCGTCTAGCCCGCTCTCGCCCGTTGCGGCGTCCATCCCAATTCGCGCAACCTGCGAATGCTCAACGCATCATGCCGCTTCGCCAGCCGCACTCCGTTCTCATCCCGGACGAGATCGCAGTGATAAAACTCGGGAAGCTTAAGCCCCAGCGCGCGATACAACAGAATCTGCCGCGCCGTCGACTTCAGTAAGTCCGCTCCGCGCACCACCTCCGTGATCTGCATCGCGGCATCGTCCACTACGACCGCGAACTGATACGCCGGAACGTCATCCCGTCTCCACACGATGAAGTCGCCGAAATCCCGCCCGGCGACCATCCGCTGAGGTCCCAAATGCAAATCGTCGAAGCTGATTTCTTCGCCGTTGCGAACTCGAAACCTCCAGTTCACTCCCGCAGGGGCGTCGTATGTAAGGACAGCCGCTCCCTCCCGTCCCGTGGAGCGCAGACCGACGGTGGCGGCGATGCTCCCCTGCGGCCTGCAGGTTCCCGGATATATCGGCTCGTCATCCCCTGCGTTTGGTGCACCCGCCGCTTGCATCACATCGTTCCGCGAACACGTGCACGGGTAGATCGTTCCAAGGTCTCTCAACTTCTCCCACGCAGCCAAATACAACACCCCCCGCTCGCTCTGCGTGTACGGAGCGAACGGCCCGCCGAAGTCAGGACCCTCGGTCCACTCGATGCCCAGCCAGCGCAGATCCTCGATCATCGCGTCAACGAACTCCGGCCGGCAGCGTTGCGGATCCAGGTCTTCATTGCGGAGGATCAACTGCCCCCGATTCTCGGCCGCGCGCTCCGCGGCGATCCAGAACGTCCGGGCGTGCCCCAGATGGAGCAACCCTGTCGGCGACGGCGCAATCCGTCCGCGATACGGTCGAAAATTCGAAACGTTGGTTGATCCCGTCACGTTACTTTAGGCGATCGCCAATTCGAGGGGATCCGCAATGGAAGCAGAGGCAGCATGTTCAATGTGCAGAACTCTTCTCGGCATTGCCGACGCGACTTCGATGACGCGTGCACCAATCGCATGGCTATGACCCCCGCTTTAGCCCAGCATTCAATCGGTGTGACCTCGTGGGCCAGTTCATGAATGTGTCATCGTCTGACGGTCCGAGTTTGTATGTTCGCGGCAAAGCCCGAAGCGGCCCATTCTCTGCCAGGCGCACCCGCAGCCCCGAGAACTTGAGATAGCACGCGGTCGTCGTCGACAGTCCGATTCCCCCCGTGCGAGGAGAACACGTCGTGCGGGACCGCCAAAACCTCGTGCTTCGATCTTTTCACTCCAGTTCACGGCTATCCCGCCGCGCTTCTCGGCTTGCCCGCATTTCCTGCTTTCACGGGAGTGATCTGCAGCATCGTCTTCGCTCCCACGTGGACGAAGCTTATTTCCCGTGCGGCCAGCAGTGCGTTCACTGATTCCTTCACTTTTGATCGCGCCACGAAGTTCCCCAGAAAACCTTCCAGTTCCGTCGGTTCCACCGCGATCGCGCAATCCAGATATTTCGAGATCAATGCCGAAAGTGCCTCTGCGACCGACAGCACCATCCCTTCCTTCACCGCTTCTGGAGCCCAGCGGTACAGCAGATCCCACACCGATCCTTCGCTCGCCCGGTAATCCACACGAGTGATGCGCAGCTTCGACCACAGCTCCGCCAGCGCCTTGTCGAGCGCCGCTGTCGAGACTCCGCCACCCAGTTTCTCGAGCAATTTCTGTTTCGAAATCGGACCATTCTGAATGACCGCAAACGCATCGCAGGCCAGCTGCGAATAAGGCGAACGCGTGCCCGGTTTCGGCGGCTGCTTGGGGTTGCGCTCTCCCTGCAAGGCATAAAAATATGGAAACACCGAAGCCGCCAGCAGAAATCCGTTATTTTCCTCAAACAGATTCGCTTCAAACGCTGTCCGCTCGCGCAGCAGTCGCACCATCAACTCCGTCGCTTCGGCCGCTCGCGGGTCCGCAAAGGCATGCTTCCAGTCGGGCAATCGATCATCCGTACCCGCAAACGCCCCCATGAGGGTGGGCGTCAGCAACGGCGGCCGCTGCGGATACATGAAACACAATCCCACATCCTCGATAAACGCGCGCGCCTGTTCTATCGTCCGGATGGGCTGGCCATTCAGTCGCCACTTTTCCCGCCGCAGCTGTTCGAGTTCGAGATCAGTCATAGGAGTTGCGAGTCTTGAGCCGCTAGCAAGATCTTTCGATGCGGAGGCGTCGGCACGCAGGACTAGATCCTCTTAAACGCCGTCTGAATCTCCTTGAGAGAATATCGCAGCACCACCGGCCTGCCGTGCGGGCACGACATGGGATGCTCGGTCTTCGCTAACTCCGCCAGCAGCCACTCCATTTTGTTCTGCTCGAGCGGCATGTTCACCTTGATGGCTGCATGGCAAGCGACCGACGCCGCAATCCGCGTCCGAATCTTCTCGAGATTCAGCGACTGCTCTTCACGCGAAAACTGGTCTAGCAGTTCGTGCAGCATTTTTTCTACGGCTGAAGCTTCCACTCCGGCCGGGGCAACCTTGATTGCCACGCTCCGCGCGCCAAACGGCTCGGCCTCAAATCCGTTGTGCTGGAGTTCATCGGAAATTTCTGTGAACACCGCCTGCTGCGCCGGAGACAACTCCAAAATGATCGGCATCAGCAGCCGCTGGCTTTCAACTCTCTGGGCGGCGCGCTGCTTCAGAACGCGTTCAAACAGCACCCGCTCATGCGCCACATGCTGGTCGATGATCCACAATCCATCTTCGTTGACGGCAAGAATGAAAGAATTCCGAATCTGCCCGAGCGGCCGAAGAGTTTCCAGCGCAGATAGCGTCGGCTCCCGATCTTCGCCCGCAAGCACAGGCGAGCAACCATGATCGGGAACCGTCTGCTCTCCGCCAACAACCGGAACCGACTGCGGTTGTCGTGTTTGTAGGCCCCTCGCAACCGGAATCGCGGCATTGGCCCCAACCGCAATGCCATTTCCAAAAACCAACCGACCCGAAATCGCCGAAGGTTCTTGGGCCCGCAGGGCCACCGCAGCGTCCGGCATGAAGTCGGGCAACGAGGGCGCCCCAATTCCGGCCGGTCTTGGCATTGCTCCGGGTGTGAGGGCCTGGCTTGCCGTGGCGCGCGCGCGAATCTCCGTCACAAACTGCGGTACCGGACGCGCCTGCATGAGCGCAGTCCGCACCGAATCGCGCACGAAATCGTGCATTGCTGTCTGCTGCCGGAATCGCACTTCGGTCTTCGACGGATGCACATTCACATCGACTTCTTCCGCCGGCAGTTCCAGGAACAGCAGCACCACCGGATACACCGTTGGCGGAATGATATTTCGGTATGCTTCGGTCAGCGCATGCTGCACCAGCCGGTCGCGAATCAGCCGCCCATTCACAAAAATGAAAATCGAATTGCGGTTGAGCTTCTGAATTTCCGGTTTCGAAACAAACCCATGAATCCGCATCTCCCCCGGACCGTGTGGCGCGAGCACTCCTGCCCCCGCATCCTCGCCGCAGTCCTCCTCGGTAAGAGCTGAATCAACCCTCCGCCATGGCGGCGGTTGCGGCAATCCCACGCGTTCCAGCGCTTGCCGCGCAGCGACGGGAATCAACTGATCAAGCATCTCCTTTCCGAATACTTGATACACGCGCTCGCTGTAACCTGCGACAGGAGCGGCAATCAGCGTCGCATTGGTCGCCGAATGCAACTCGAAATGTTTTCCCGGATGCGCCAGAGCGTAATGGGTCACCAGCGAAGCGATGTGCGACGACTCCGTTCCCTCGGATTTCATGAATTTCTTCCGCGCCGGGGTGTTGAAAAAAAGATCGCGCACCGTGATCGACGTCCCCAGCGGCAGCCCCGCTTCTTCCACCCGCAGAATCTTCCCCCCGCTGATTTCAACCACCGTGCCGGCCGCTTCTTCGGCCGCACGCGTTTCCAACCGCAGCCGCGAAACCGACCCGATCGCGGGCAATGCCTCACCGCGAAATCCCAACGTGGCCACACTCAGCAGATCCTCGGCGTTCTTGATCTTCGAAGTCGCATGCCGCTCAAACGCCAGCATGGCATCGTCGCGCACCATGCCGCAGCCGTTGTCGGAAATCTGAATCAACTTTTTTCCACCCGCTTCTACGCTTATCTTGATCCGCGTCGCCCCGGCATCCAGCGAATTTTCGAGCATCTCCTTCACCACCGATGCCGGTCGCTCCACCACCTCGCCGGCGGCGATCTTGTTCGCGACTTGTTCGGAGAGTACGTGAATGCGACCCATACTTTAGAAGATCCCCTGCTGGGCCCGGGATTTCGGCGGCGGACTTCCGCCTTGGCTCGGCTCGGGCACACGCCCCCAGGACGCCTCAGCCCGCTCGACAAGAAGCTGATTCTTACCCATGATCTAGAAGGTCCCTTGCTGTGCCGGGCAGTGCGGAGGAAGCCTCAGCACAAATGAGACGCCAGTTTCGCAGATGCCGCCGACAAAAACAAAGCGTGTTTTCGAAAACGAGCTGAGTGTACAGACCGCTACCTTATACTGTGCACTATATCCCCGCATGCCGGCTTTCGCTTCCGCCAAACCACGTCTCGCATACATCGACTGGATGCGCGGCCTAGCCTGCGTTCTCATGTTCCAGACGCATTGCTACGACTCCTGGCTCGGCGGCTCAGCACGGCAAAGTCGCTTCTTCATGTACTCGCAACTCGGGGGCACTTTTCCCGCACCGCTGTTTCTTTTTCTCGCCGGAATCTCATTCGCTCTCGTCACTGGAAAGCTGCAGCAGAAAAGTCTTGCGCCTTCTCAAATTGCCCGTACGACGATCCTTCGTGGCGGAGAAATCTTCCTTTTCGGTCTGCTCTTCCGCCTGCAAGAGTACGTGATCGCCTGGGGAAGAGCGCCCAAAAGCGATCTGCTTCGCGTCGACATCCTCAACACCATCGGCATTTCGATGATGTTGATGGGCGTCTTCTGCTGGATCGTCCTCGGCTTGTGTAGCGCGGGCGCCCCCGCCCGCGAGGCTGTGGAAGCTCCGGGTGCACAATCCGCTGCCCCACCGTGGCCGCGCAATTTGCGTCAAAGGCGGGGAGCCGGGCTTTTGATCCTGGCTTCGGCTGCCGTCGCTCTGGGGATTTCTCTCCTTACTCCGCTTCTCTGGACCGTCTGGCGCCCGAGTTTTCTGCCTTGGCCGCTCGAGTCGTACATCAACGGGGTCCACAATCTCGGCTCACCGCAGCCCTGGCTGTTTCCCATCTTCCCCTGGGCCGCGTTCGCTTTTGTCGGACTCGCCATAGGGTTTTTTCTGCAGAGTTCCTTTGTGGGCTCGCATGAAGCGACCATATTCTTTTCGCTCGGAGCGTCCGGCCTCATTCTGATCCAACTCTCCCGCTGGTTCGATTCGCAACCGCGCCAGCTCTATCCCGTCTACGACTACTGGCACACCAGTCCCAATTTTTTCCTTGTTCGCGTTGGCATGCTATTGCTGATTCTGACCGGGACTTACATCTGGTGCCGCTGGGGATTCGGTCATGTCGGATTCAGCCCTCTCATCCTTCTCGGCCAGGCCTCGCTGCTGGTCTACTGGGTCCACATCGAATTCGTTTACGGACGCCTCTCCATCCTGCCCAAACGCGCCCAGGGAATTCGCGTGGCGTCGGTTGGACTTCTCACCATCACCCTCGCCATGCTCGCGCTGGCTTACTGGCGCACTCGCACCAAGGGCACGCTGATTCCCGCGTGGCTAAAGGCCAGCCAAACGCGAGCGCGGTCCTCGGTACCCTCCGTGTCCTCTGTGCTTAAAGGGTTCTCTTTCCTATTCTGAGCGAGTGGATTAGCGATCTTAGCCGACCCTCTCGACAAACTCCAAGACTTGCCGCTCCGCCCACCGTCCGTCGTCACCATCCCCATCCGGTTCGCCGATGAACGCGCAATGTCCACCGTCGTTGGTCTCGACATATCTGATATTCGGATTCGCCAATATGCGCTCCCGGGTCTCCGCCGTCACTCGAATAAACGGATCATTTGCGGCGTGAATGATCAGCGCCGGCGCCGCAATCCGATCGACCACTCGGGCAGCCGCCGCCCGCGCATAATAATCGTCCGCTCCCGCAAATCCGCAGTAGTACGCGGTCACGCGATCATCGAACGATCGCAGACTCGACACTCCGCGCAGCCGCGCGGCGTCAAAGTTCTCGGGAAACAACCTAGCCTTGCCACGGAACCGCCGGAGCAATTGCCACAAGAAATACCACTCATAAACTCGGTTCGCCGGCTCATGCAGGGCATCCGCCGATGCCGCCAGATCCATCGCCGGACACACCGCCGCCACAGCGCGAAATTCCCGCGGCGCTTCCGATCCCCACTCCCCC
>JASHRE010000714.1 GCA_030037515.1 Candidatus Sulfotelmatobacter sp. | reverse complement strand
ATGCTTACTTCTGAACGTTGAGACCGCTCGATTCGGATCAAATTGGTTTGAGACAAAAACCGGTGACACGCCTCCCGTCCCAAAGCCGGGAGCGAAAAAACTATTCCGTTCAACTGCGGCAGCGCAAAACTAGTTACGCAAAATTGGGCGGGAAGGTTCCTGAAACGCGGAGACGCAGGAAACTTCCAGTACATCCCTGCCCCGGCGACTGTCTCTGCTAGGCAGAACATCCACGGCCGAGAAAATAGCACACGAAAATTGTGATTTGCGGGGCGGTCCAGTATATCTGACCAAAGCTGCAGCAGGTTTCACATCCCTGCGACAAACTGCTAGAGTGCTGACGGCCACAACCCCATTTCTCAAGCTGTCGGGAACATTGGTTGTGTTTTGGATGTTGTTCCCGCTCTGAGGAACCGAAAAAATCGCAGCATGCGGAATCTGAAACTCACTCTGTCATACGACGGCACCGATTTTTCGGGATGGCAGCTGCAGCCCCTAGCCGCGACAATCCAGGGCACACTCGCCTCAGCCATTGGACGCATCACGGGAGAAAAGGTACTCCCACAGGCTTCGGGACGCACGGATGCGGGCGTGCACGCTCTGGCGCAGGTCGTGACATTTGTCACGGAGTCTTCGGTCCCCACAGAGAATTTTCAGAAGGCGTTGAATGACGTTTTGCCGACGTCGGTGCGAATCTTACAGGTCGAGGACGCGGCCGCGGAATTTCATGCGCGGCACTGCGCCAAAGCGAAAACTTACCGCTATCGCATCTATCGCGGAGCCGTCTGCCCGCCGTTTCTGGCGCGCTATGTTTGGCACTATCCCTATCCGCTCGTCGACCGCGCCATGATGGAGGCTGCGTCGTTCGTCGTTGGAGAACACGATTTCAGTTCTTTTGTCGCGGTTGATCCGGAGCGCCGAGGCGAGGACGAATCGGTCACCAAGGTACGGCGAATTTTTTCCTCCGCGTGGGAACCCATCGAAGAAGAATTCGTCTACACCGTGCGCGGATCGGGATTCCTGCACCACATGGTCCGCAATCTCGTGGGCACGTTTATTCTGGTCGGAAAAGGATCTCTCAGTGCACGGGACATCACAAAAATTCTGGTGGCGAGAAATCGCTCGGCAGCCGGACCAACCGCGCCTGCGAGCGGACTTTATCTGGTGAACGTCGAGTATTAGAGCAAGACTTATGGACGAATCACAGGCAGGGCAGAAGCGGCTGCGCCACCGCGTGGGGCTGGCTTTCGCCGAAGGCGCCGTGGTGGCGGCACTGTTCGTCGCCGACATCTATCATCACGTCTACATCAGCAAAACTCTCTATTTGTTCATGTTCGGCTGGGCGTCATTACGACTTCGAGGCTTGCCCCGGAAAGACGTGGGCTTTGCGCGCCCCCGCAGCCCGGCTCGTGCGTTGTTGATCGGAATTGCGGCCGGCTTGCTCAGTGAAGGGTTCGGGTTGTTTGTGAGTCAGCCGCTGCTGGCACGATGGGCCGGCAAGATGCCCGATTGGTCTGACTTTTCCGGCCTGGTAGGGAACTCGGGGGTGACGCTGTTCTTCATCGTTGCTCTCTGGATCCTGGGCGCGTCAGGCAAGGAAATCGTCCACCGCGGATGTCTGATGAATCGCGTGGCTGGTCGGTTTGCTGACTTGACAACTGCGTGGATCGTGAGTCTGTTCGCGGTCAGCGTTGTTTTCGGTCGCGCACATCTCGGTCAGGGTGCGACCTGCATGATCGAAAATATCTGAGACGGTGTGCGGCTGGGCGCGCTGCAGCTGGTCTGCGGACGCAATCTGGCCGCGTCAGTGATTGCCCGCGCCATGACCGACACGATCGATTTCGTTTTGATCTATCTTAAAAAGTATCCGGGAATGTAGTAGAGCGATACCTGAGGATGTCAACGGAAATTAAAATTCCGCAGACCAAGGCGCAAAGAATCACCCCCGTGAACCCCGCGACTGGTGAAATTCTGCGCGAACTTGAGTGCGCCGAACAGGCGCAAGTGCAGGCCGCCGTCACGCGGGCGCGGGCCGCGCAGCCGCTATGGTCAGAGCGTGGAGTGAAGCGTCGGGTCGCAATGTTGCGAGAATTTCAGGCCAAGCTGTACGCCGCGAAATCGGACATCGCCCAAGCAATCACCCGCGAGTCGGGCAAGCCCGTTTCCGAAGCCCTGGTCACGGAAGTTCTGGTCGTGCTCGATGCTGCCAGATTTCTGATCGACAACGCATGGCGTTTGCTTCGCGACGAGCCCATCCCACACGGCAGCCCGGCGGCGAAACTCAAACGCGGCCGCCTTCTCCGCGAGCCGCACGGAGTGATCGGAATCATTTCGCCATGGAATTATCCCTTTTCCATTCCGGCGACGGATGCTTTGGCCGCCCTGGTCGCGGGAAACGCGGTCGTGCTCAAGCCTTCGGAACTGACTCCGCTGGTTGCGCTGCAACTCGCCGAGCTGCTGCACGAGTCCGGCGCGCCAGCCGACATTTTTCAAGTGGTTGTCGGCGAGGGTTCGACGGGCGCCGCTTTGCTGCAATCTGAAATCGACAAGCTTGTCTTCACCGGCAGCGCAAAAACCGGCAAGCGCATCTGCCGAGCCGCCGCAGAGCGACTGCTGCCGGTCGTGCTCGAGTTGGGCGGGAAAGATCCCATGATCGTGCTCGACGACGCCGACATCGACGTCGCCTCGAGCGCGGCCGTTTGGGGCGCATTCGTCAACGCCGGACAGGCATGCCTTTCGGTCGAGCGTTGCTATGTGAGTCGGGATGTGGACAGCGTGTTCGCGATCCTTTGTGCGGAAAAAGCGGAACGCCTCCGCGTGGGCGACGGCATGGAGTCGCACACGGATGTTGGACCGCTGATCCACGAGCGACAGCTGCAAATCGTCGAATCGCACGTAGAAGATGCCAAGGCGAAGGGTGCTCGGGTTCTGGCCGGGGGCAAACGGCTTCCGGAGTTGGGTCCAAACTTTTACGCTCCCACCGTGCTGTTCCAAGCCACCCCGGACATGCGCATCATGCGCGAGGAAACATTCGGTCCGGTGCTGCCCATCATGTCATTCGGCGATGACGACGAAGCCGCCCGTCTGGCCAACGAGTCCGAATACGGTCTGGCCGCCAGTGTGTGGACTCGCGATGCCAAACGCGGGGAACGCCTGGCTCGACGCATTCATGCCGGCACCGTGATGGTGAACGACGTCGTCTCATGCTTTGGCATCAGCGAAGCTCCGCATGGGGGAGTGAAGGCCAGCGGCATCGGCCGCACCCATGGCCGCTTCGGAATTGATGAGATGGTTCGCTTCAAATATCTCGATACCGACCGCATGCCTCGGGTAAAAAAACTCTGGTGGTACGGCTACGGCGAAGCCTTTCGTCGGCAGATGGAGGGCTTTCTCGATCTCGAATTCGGCCGAAGTCTCCCCGCCCGGATGCGCGGCGTGTTGCGGGCCGCGGGCGCGCTGCAGCGGAAACGCTTGTAAGCCGACCGTGAAGGGCAATTTTCAGTGACCCCGCGCGCTCTCGGTTCCATGATTGAAACGGAAAATGTCCAAGAGTTGAGAGCCGGCGCATTTACGGCGCTTCCACTTCCCTGCTAACATCATTTGTTTGCGCCTCAGCTCACAGTTAAATCTGCATACGCCTTCATAAATTCACGGGAGGAAACATGGCAATCAAGGTAGGCATTAATGGTTTCGGACGTATCGGCCGCAACGTTTTGCGCGCCTCGCTGAAAGATCCGAACATAGATTTCGTTGCGGTCAACGATCTCACCGAACCGAAAACGCTGGCTCATCTTCTGAAGTACGACTCAGTTCTGGGCAATCTGCCGAACCAGGTTTCGGCGGGCAGCGATTGCATCATCGTCGACGGCAAGAACATAAAGGTTTTCAAGGAAAAAGACCCAGCGGCGCTGCCGTGGGAATCCGTGGGCGCGCAGATCGTGATCGAATCGACCGGCCGCTTCACCGATGCCAACGAGGCCAAGAAGCATCTGCGCGGGCCGGTCAAAAAAGTCATTATCTCGGCTCCGGCGAAAAATGAAGACGTCACGGTGGTGCTCGGCGTGAATCATGAGAAGTACGACGCGCACAAGCACAACATCGTTTCGAACGCGTCGTGCACCACGAACTGCCTGGCCCCGGTGGCGAAGGTGATCAACGACGAGTTCAAAATCGTCAGCGGCACTATGACCACCATTCACTCGTACACCAACGATCAGGTCATTCTTGATTTCCCGCATAAAGATCTGCGGCGTGCGCGTGCCGCGGCTCTGTCGATGATTCCAACCACGACGGGAGCGGCAAAGGCTCTGAAGCTGGTCATTCCCGAGCTCGCCGGCAAGCTCGATGGATTCTCGATGCGCGTGCCCACGCCGAACGTTTCAGTCGTCGACATGGTGGTCTGGGTCGAGAAGACGACCACCAAGGAAGAAGTCAATGCGGCATTCAAGAAGGCGTCAGAGGCTGGGCCGCTGAAGGGCTATCTCGGCTACGAGGAGCATGAACTGGTGTCGTCCGATTTCAAGGGCGACGGCCGCTCCTCGATCGTCGATGCGCCCTCGACCATGGTCGTCGGCGGCAACTGCGTGAAGGTGATCTCCTGGTACGACAACGAGTGGGGATACTCTTCGCGCGTGCGCGACCTGATCAACCACATCGCTGCCAAGGGCCTGTAAAAACATCTGGTGTGGGGCGGACACTTTGGTCCGCGCGACCTGCAACGTCTAAGCAAATGGCGCGGGCGGGAACATCCGCGCCACACTATCCTGCACGAGGACTCCAGCCATGGCTAAGCTTTCGATTCGTGATCTCCCACTCAATGGCAATCGCGTGTTCATGCGCGTCGACTTCAACGTCCCGCTCGACGATGGCCGCGTGATGGACGATACCCGCATCCGCGAAACCCTGCCCACAATCGAATACGCCCTGCGCCACGGCGCGCGGCTGATTCTCGCTTCCCATCTCGGCCGTCCCAAGGGTAAACCCAATCCCAAGATGAGTCTCAAGCCGGTCGCCGAGCGCCTGCGCATGTTGCTCGACAAAGAATTGGCGCGCGGCGAAAACGTCGGGTTCTGTCCGGAGTGCGTTGGTCCCGAGGCCGAAGAGGTCGCGACACAACTCGAAAAGGGGCAGACGCTTCTGCTCGAAAACCTGCGATTCCACGCCGAAGAAGAAGCCAACGACGAAAAGTTCGCCCGGCAGCTCGCCAATCTGGCCGAGTATTACGTGAACGACGCGTTCGGCACGGCACACCGAGCGCACGCATCGACAGTAGGCATGACGAGGTTCATGAAAGAGTGCGCGGCCGGCCTGCTCATGGAAAAGGAGCTGAAATATCTGGGCTCGGCGATGGAGCATCCCGAGAAACCTTTTGTGGCGATTCTGGGCGGCGCCAAGGTCAGTGACAAGATCGGCGTAATCGAAAATCTCATGAACAAGGTCGATGCCCTCATCATCGGCGGCGGCATGGCCTACACGTTCCTCAAAGCGCGGGGGCAGGAAGTCGGCAAGTCGCTGGTCGACGCGGACAAGGTCGATCTCGCGAAAAACTTGCTGGCGGAAGCGAAGAAACGGAATTTGAAAGTCCTGTTGCCAGTCGATCATGTCGTGGCCATGAAGCCGGAAGCCAACGCGGTCATCCAGCAAGTCGGCGAGGGCCAGCCCATTCCGGCGGACAAAATGGCGCTCGACATCGGGCCCAAAACCATCGCGCTGTTTACCGAGGAAGTTTCGCGCGCTCGCACCATCGTCTGGAACGGGCCGATGGGCGTGTTCGAGGCGCCCGGATTCTCCAAGGGCACGTTCAAGATCGCGCACGCGGTGGCCGACAATGTGGGGGCAACTTCCATCGTGGGGGGCGGCGATTCCGTGGCCGCGGTGAAAGCCGCCAACGTTGCGGATAAGATCACCCACATTTCCACCGGCGGTGGCGCATCTCTGGAATTTTTGGAGGGCAAGACGCTGCCGGGCGTGGAAGTGCTGACCGAGAAGAAATAGAAATCCAGTTCCCAATTTTCAGGTCTCAGGATAGGGGCGAGGGTTTTCCCTGGGAACTGGGAACCGAGAATCTTCATTTATGCGACTGCTTCTGGGAACTGGAAAGATCATCGAGATCGCCGGCCCCGCCGACATCACCGTCGAAACGAGCGATGCGATCGTGAATGCGGCGAACTCTTCCCTGCTCGGCGGAGGCGGCGTGGATGGAGCAATTCATCGCGCCGGCGGGCCAGCCATTCTCGAACAATGCCGCGTGATCGTGAGCAAGATTGGCCGACTGGCGGCGGGAAACGCGGTCATCACCACTGGCGGGAAGCTTCGCGCAAAGCACGTGATCCACACCGTGGGGCCGGTGTTCCGCGGCGGGAATCATCGCGAGAATGAAACTCTGGCCAGCTGTCATCGCGAATCGATCCGCCTCGCTGACGAACACAAGCTGGTATCAATTTCGTTTCCCGCCATTTCCACCGGCGCTTACGGATATCCCGTGGATGAAGCTGCGCCGGTCGCGCTCTCCGCAGCGATCGAAACCCTGGCTTCGGCCAGGCATATGAAGCTCCGCCGATTTGTTCTGTTTGACCGGTCGACGCTTCGCGCTTTCGAACGCACCGCGGAAAAACTGCAACCGAATTCGCAAGTTCCCTTCACCCTCGAAAAGGCGCATTCATGAGAATCAGAGTCATCGCCGCCAACTGGAAAATGTACAAAACGCCCGACCAGACTCGCGCTTTTTTCCGCGAATTTCTGCCGTTGGTCGCCCAACACACGCGAGACGAAATCGTCGTCTGCCCGTCTTTTCTCGATCTGCCCGCGGCGCTGGAATCGGCCAACGGATCCAACGTGGCCATCGGCGCACAAAATGTGCATTGGAAGGAAGAGGGCGCGTTTACCGGCGAAACTTCCGTGAAACAGCTGCTGGCCTACGACATCCACTACGTGATCATCGGCCACTCTGAGCGTCGTCAATATTTCGGCGAAACCGATGACACGGTCAACCTGCGCCTGAAAACCGCTCTCGAAGGCGGACTCACGCCCATCTGTTGCGTCGGAGAGGTTCTGGAAGAACGCGAGGCTGGCGCAACCGAAGATGTGCTTCGACGCCAGTGTGTGCGCGCCTTTCACGCGATCTCGGTGAAAAAAGCCGCAAAGTTGATCATCGCTTACGAGCCGGTCTGGGCGATCGGCACGGGCAAAACGGCGACTCCGGAGATTGCGGCAGAAGCCCATGCCGTCATCCGTCAGGAGGCGGGCAGAATTTTCGGCGAAGAATTTGCCGCCCACCTGCGCATCCTTTATGGCGGATCAGTCAAGCCAGAAAATGCCTCCGCGCTCATGGCGCAAGAAGAAATCGACGGCGCCTTGGTCGGCGGAGCCTCGCTCGACCCCAAATCATTCGCGGCGATCGTGAAGTATTGACGGCCATCGTTCGCCTTTCGTCCTTGCTGGTTTCGTGGCAGTCCGCGAAGCAGTGGCCGTTCTCATTGCCCGGGCGCTGGCATATTGCCGCCAACCGCTGGCGCAATCGTCGAGCGACGGGAGCATGGTCGCCCTGGGCTTTCGCCTATTTTCGTCCGATGCACATGATGTGCGCGCTCGCGCCGAGGATTGAAGGCTCGCGCTCCACTTTCCGCACGCACTCGAGCAAGCGCTCGCGCTGCGCCGGTTCTTTCCACGACCGATCGAAATCACGAGCCAGCCAACCCGGGCCCTCGATCGCGACCACTTCCACGACGTGGAATCCCGCAGCCAGAAACTCGCGCGCCAACTCGCCCGGACGATGAAAGTAGGCGTCGGTGAAGTAAACCGGATTGTCGGTCGGGTTCCGATGCTGTCCTTCGCTGAGATCGCGCGCCAGAATTGGAGCGAACACCGGATCGGAGAAAAAACCGGCTGCCAGCGAATCGAACAACGAGGCGAAGCGGCTGATGCCTGCGCCCCAGACGAATCCTCCCGGACGCACGACGCGGTGTGTCTCGCGCAGGGCCTGCAGGCGGTGTTCCCTTTCGAGCAAGTGATACAGGGGGCCCAGCAGCAGAACCGCATCGGCGGAATTGTCAGAAAACGATAATCGGCGAGCGTCGCCAATCTCGGCCGAGGCGAGAGGAAATTCAGCCTGCCTAGACGACGCCGTCCGCGCCTGCTCCACATGCTTCGGCACCGGATCGATCAGATGCACAACGTATCCGCGAGCAGCCAGCCAGAGAGCATATGCGCCAGCGCCCCCGCCGACGTCGAAAACCGTTGCCGGCGCAGGAGGCAGACGACGCAGAACGAGCTCTTCGGTGCGTGCCCGTTCAATTTGAAATACGCCGCTGCTCAGCCGTGACGATTCGCTCACCTGCTCGTAATGACGGAGCATCTCGCTCTGCGATTGGTCGGTCATCAAGAAATCGAACTGGCAAGCCCCCGCCAGCGCCCGTCTCAATACCTGGCCTGGCCGATGGCTCGCTTGTCCTACGCGCTGCTGGCGCGCCGGTGTGGAGCGCGATATCCCAACTGCATGGAAATGTGCCGTGCCGCATCTTTCAAAGCTTCGAGAATGCGCGGCATGGTTTGCGCGTTCACCTGATTGACGGTGCCGCTCAGACCGAGCGCCGCTTCGACCGAGCCGCCCTGGTTGAAGACGGGCGCGCCCACGCAACGCGCGCCCATGTTGTTCTCTTCATCGTCGACGGCGTAACCTTGCGAGCGAACCTTCTCCAACTCCTTGTGCAGCCGCGACACGGTGGTGATGGTTTTCGGCGTGCGCTTTTCCATGCCGCGATCGGAAAGAATTTTTTCCAACCGTTCCTGCGTAATATGCGCCACCAGCGCCTTACCCACGCCGGTCGCGTGCACGCGCATGCGACGGCCGACCCAGGTATCCATGCGGATAAATCCCTCTGGCTCAACCTTCTCAATGTAGACCGCGTCGGGGCCGTCGAGGATCGCCAGATGGCAGGTAAGGCTGGTCTTGTGCATGAGATTGCGCATGATCGGCAACGCCACTTCACGCACATCGATACCGGTCAACGCGCCGCGGCTCAGGCTCAGAATCTTCAACCCCACGCGGTAGCGGCCAGTTTCCGCATCGCGGTTGAGGTATGCCTGCTTTTCGAGCGTACGCAGGATGTAGCTGGCGGAACTCTTTGGAATCTGCAGTTTGCGGCTGATGTCCGCATTCGACAGGCCTTCCGGCTCCTGGGCAACCGCTTCCAACATGGCGAGCGCGCGCTCGACGGCAACCGACGGGAATTCGTGCTTTGCTTGCATACCAAAACGTCATCGTAACAAACCCTGTAGCCGATCAACAAAATGAATATATGTTCGGCCTATTGAACAATCGCCTTGACCGTCTTTGCCGAGCGCCCTAGCATCGTGCCGTATTATGAATTTGTGTTCAAGGTATTGAACACTCCGCGACACGCCGCTTATGACTCCATCCGCACTCGCCAACGCCAAACCAACCGAACAGCTGAACTCGATTAACGGCACGCCTCCTGATTTCGATGGCGAGCGCGATCTGCCCTCCGGCTTCATGGATTTCTTTCTCCCCTTGCACAAGGTTTACACGCCGCGGCAGCAGGATCTGGTGATCCGCCGCGCCGAGACGCTGGAATACTCCCTCGAAGGCAACAAGCCGCAGCATCGCTTCCCTTCCGACGCCGTTCGCAACGGTTGGCGCGTCACGCTACCCGAGTGGTGCCAGGATCAGCGCAACCAGATGACCGGGCCTGCCGACGATGCGGAACTTTGCGTCAAGATGCTCAACTCGGGCGCGCCCGGCGTGATGCTCGATCTGGAAGATTCCTGCGTGAATGAATGGTCGCATCAGGCAACCGGCGCGACGAATATTCTCGCTTGCCTGCGCGGTCAGCTGACTTATTTCGATACGAAGCGTAATCGCATGGTCCCGATTCAGCCCAACCGGACGGTGATTTTCACGCGCCCCCGCGGCCTGCATCTCAGCCAGGCCGGACTTATACCCGGCAAACTGGTTTCCGCGTCCCTGTTCGACGTCGCGCGAATCTTCTACAGTGTCGATCCGGCTGAACTGAAGCATCCGCTCTGCTTCTACATCCCAAAATCGGAATTGGCGGAAGAAGCGTTGTGGTGGCGCGATCTGTTCCAAGCGCTGGCGCGGTGGCGGGGATTGCCGCCCGACTACATCAAATGCATGGCGCTGGTCGAGTCGCATCCGCTCGCGTTTCAGATGGAAGAGTTCGCCTACAACCTTCGCGATCACATTCTCGGATTGAACCTCGGCCGCTGGGATTACATGGCCAGCCTGATTCATTTCTATCTGGACGATCCCGACTGGGTGCTCCCTGACCGCAACACGATCCCGCACGACGTCGCGTTTTTTCAGAATCTGCGCGAACTGATGCCCGAAATCTGCCATCATCGCGGCATTCTCGCGATTGGCGGCATGACCGCGCTTTATCCCAGCCGCGAAGACGCCGGACTTAACGACCGCGCGCTCGCCGTTCTCGAGAAAGACAAGAAGAACGAGGCCGATTGCCTGATGGATGGCGCCTGGACCGGCCATCCCGATCAGAACGCAATCGCCGTCGGGCAGTTTCCTTACCCCAACCAGTTGCAGAAACGGCCGAAAAGGGCGAGCCGGTATCCCGATTTGCATCCACTGCCCGGCGGCGCGGGAATGCGAACCGTCGCCGGTACCCGCGCGGCCGTGCGCAGCGTGATTCGCTACCGCCATGGCGTGCTCAGCGGTAGAGGTGCGAGCCTGCTGGATGGTTACATGGAAGATCTGGCGACCGACCGTATTTACCGTCTGATGATCGCGCAGCGAATGCGACATCGCGATTTTGTCTGCATCGAGGACGCTGACGGACGGTCCGTGAAACATACGCGGGAGTTCATCTCCCGGCTTTTCGATGAAGAACTCGCGCGCCTGCTCGCCGAAGCTCCGGCAAAAGATTCCCCTCCAGAAGCAGAACGTTTTCGTCGCGCCCGCGAAATCGGTGAGGCCATGATCGTCAACGAGGAATTCAATCCCGCGTAGCCACTCCCTCGAAAACGGAAGCCCCCAGGAGACCGGACATGCAAGACAGGGGAAATGGAAAGCAGCAGCATGCTCATGAGCGACAACGGGCGCCTGGCTCAGCCTGCGCTCGCCGAGGATTGCCTCAACTACGATTGGGCCCGCAATCCGCGCTGAAAGGGCGTCACACGCCCATCTCCCGCAGAAGCGGTGCTGCGTCTGCGTGGGTCGATTTCCATCGAACACACGCGGGCGCGCATGGGCGCAGAGCGCCAGTGGAATCCGCTGCACAAAGCGAATCGTACTTCAACGCGCCCGGTGCGATGAGCGGGAATCAGGCGGTGCAGCAAGTGCAAGCGGGACTGAAGGCGATCCATGTCCGTGGATGGCAGGTTGCTGCCAATGCGAACGGCGCGGGGCACGATGTATCCCGACCAAAAAGTGCATCCTGCCGACGGCGTTCCCATTCTTTGCCGGGCGCATCAACAACGCACTGAAGCGGGCGGACCCGATTCATCCCGCGGAAGGAAAGGTGGCGCCCGGCGAAAACCGCGCCCGCCGCGACCCGGCCCGGGCGGCTATGGGTGCATGAACATGGTCTAAAATCGATTGATGGTCCGTCGAAATCGAGTCCTCACGCTGGTGTTTGTGTTTTGTGCTGCTGTTGCACTGGCCTCAGGAAAAAGGAAAAAAGAAGAAGCTCCCGTCCTTCATCCGGTGGGCTTCAGCTATCGCGACTTCGCGACCCCACCTGACTTTGATTGGCGAGGATCGCGCGATCATGTGCTCAGCGGGGTCGTCTGGTATCCCGGCGAATCCAGCCGCGACGAGAAAGATCAGTACGTCGGACCGCCAGACGCGCCACTGTTCTTTGCGGGCCGCGCTGCAAAGGATGCGACGTTTGCCCCGAGCTTCGCAAAATACCCTCTGGTTGCGCTTTCGCACGGCACCGGCGGCAGCGCCCTGCAGATGGCATGGCTGGGCACTTATCTTGCAGCGCGCGGTTACATTGCTGTGGCAGTGAATCATCCCGGGAACAACGGGGTGACTGGATACACGACTCAAGGATTCGCAGAAGGCTGGGAGCGGGCGAAAGACATCAGCACCGTCATCACCGACCTGCTCAGCG
>JASHRE010000713.1 GCA_030037515.1 Candidatus Sulfotelmatobacter sp. | reverse complement strand
AAATGCGGCCAGAAGAACCACGAATCCCACGAAGGTAGTCCAGAACGACAACATGTTCAGAACTGGAAACGCCATGTCGGGCGCTCCGATCTGGATGGGCAGCACGTAATTTCCAAATCCTCCTTGCGGCGCTGTGGTCAGCACGAAGAACACCATGATCGTGCCGTGCATGGTCATCAACGCCAGATAGGTCTCGGGTTTGATTTGGCCCAGCACCGGCAGAACCGCGTCCGGCCAGATCATGTGAATGCGCATCAGCAGCGACAGAAACATTCCGACAAAAACTGCCGTCAGCGCCAGAAAGAAATATTGCAGGCCGATGACTTTGTGATCGAGGCTAAAGATGTACTTGCGAATGAACCCCTGGGGAGCTGCGTGTGCATGAACCGGTGCCGCGGTCGCCATTATTGTTTCTCCGCCTCTCGTGCGGCCAGCCACTTATCAAAATCTTCCTGGCTGACCACGTGAACCATGCCGTGCATCTTGTAATGTCCGAGGCCGCAAAGTTCGGCGCAGGCGATCTCATAGTCGCCGATTACAGTTGGCTTTAAATGCATGTGAATGTTGAGCCCCGGAACCGCGTCCTGCTTGAAGCGCAGGGAGGGAACAAAAAAGCTGTGAATCACATCCACGGAGCGCAAGCTCAAATCGATCTCGCGATTGACCGGCAAGTACATCGTTCCGGTCACAACGTCATCCTTGGAAGACGGATCCGAGGGATTCAGTCCCACCGCGCCTTCACCGCCCAAGGAGGGGTCAATCAGCTTCGCGCTGGTGGCGCCGTAGGTTCCATCCGGTCCGGGATAGCGGAAGTACCACGCGAACTGCATGCCCGTGACTTCCACCTTGACCGCGTCGGCCTCCGGCGGATCCCAGCGTTGGCTCGCCCACACCGGCGCCCCCATGAGGTTGAGGCCGATGAAAAGGACCGCGGTGAGCGCGGTCCAGAGAATTTCCAGTTTCGTATTACCGTGCGTATAAGGAACCGGCGGTGAGTTCGGCTTTTCACTATACCGCCACACGATATAGCCGAGTCCGAGTTGGGCCGCCAGAAACACAATTCCCATCAAGACAAACGTCAGCGCAAATTGATGGTCAATCCAACCGGTGGCGGCGGATGCTCCTGCCGGCAGATACCACGTCTTGGCGGCAAAAAAGTATGTGCTGATCAGAGTGATCAGCCAGATCAACAGCAAAAGCGCGAGGCCCATTCCCCAGTCCTCCTCGACGATGAGGGACATTCTGAAAGGATTTGCCCACGGCGGTTGCCGCGTCCCACAACGCAGACAACAGTCGGCGCGAGTGTACCACAGGGTCGAGATCAAAATGCAAGCCGCGTGTGAGGAAAAAATCGATTGACGCAACAAGGCATGTGGGTAAGTCGGTCGGGCGCGACGGAATAGACAAGCAGTGGGCTGTCCGGCGAGCATTGCTCGCCCAGCGGAGCTTCTGGGAAAATGATATTTTCTGACTAGGGTTTTTGCCCGATGAAAATTATCCTCGCCTCCGAATCTCCTTCTCGCCGGCGCGCTCTCAACATGATTGGCATCGCCTACGAGACTTGCCCGAGCCGCATCGACGAGAAAGCAATCCGCGATGAAGACCCCGGGCGCCTCACGCAAAAGCTCGGGGAGGCCAAAGCGCGGCAGACCGCGAAGCAGTTTCCGGAGGCAATCATCGTCGCCGGCGATGCCGTCGCCGCAAAAGGGAAGAAGATTTTTGAAAAGCCGCGCGACAAGGGAGAAGCTGAGGAATTTCTGAAGCAACTTTCCGGCAGTGAATTTCACTTCATAACGTCGCTGGCAGTTCTGCATTCGCAAACCGGCCGGATGTTATCGACGGTTGAGACTTTGACTATCAATTTTCGTCCCCTGGCCCAAGCCGAGATTCGGCGCTATATCACCCGGTACGATGTTCTCAGCTATGCCGGCGCATTCGAAGATGACGCTGTCCACCTCTTCGCGGAACGGATTGGAGGCAGCTACAACGTCGGCACGGCGCTTCCGGTAAGCCGGCTGTTGCTCTTCCTCCGCGAGTTCGGGATCGAAGTTTGATCGTTTGTCATCAGGACAAGATCGAGACAACGAAGGCACGCCAGAGCGTGTGCGACCCCGTGCCCAGCAAGGCATCGCGAACCACTTTGGGCAAGGTTTCAGAGAATCGAAGTATGCTCAACGACAAGCATGGTCGTGTGTCCCCTCGATGCGTCGGTGCAACCCGTCCTTCTCCGGTTGTCTGTGCTATTCCTGCTCGAGTTGACGATTGCAGCCTGTGCCCAAGGCCTCCCTGGGCCCGGGCTGAATGGAAACGGTTGGCCTCGCCGGAACAGGCGGGGTTGTCCCCCAAAAAGCTGAAAAAGATCCGTGATTATTCCCAGGACATCGGTTCGACATCAGTTATGGTCATTCAGAACGCCGTGGTAATCGCTGCCTGGGGAGACCTGGCGCGCAGCTCGAACCTCCACTCCTGCCGCAAGAGCTTGCTCGATGCGCGGATCGGATGGCCGTGGGGGAAGGGAAGATTTTTCTGGACGGGACGATGGAGCGACTTGGCGTTGACGACAAACCGCCGACGTCAACTGCGGTTGAGAAGCGGGCAACGGTGCGCGATCTGCTCGAATCGCGGTCTGGAATCTACCGCGCTGCGGCTTACGAGACCAAAGGAATGTTTGAGCAGAAACCGGCGCGCGGATCCCATGCGCCAGGCACCTTTTGGTATTACAACAATTGGGATTTCAACGCCCTCGGCTTTATCCACGAACGGGCGACTGGAACGAGAATCTTTGACGCCTTCTACAACGAAATCGCCCGGCCTATCGGAATGCAGGATTGCACTCCCCGAAACGGTCATTACGTGGGCAGCCCCGATACGCTGTATCCGGCTTATGTTTTCGACATGACGCCCGCGATTTCGCTCGTTTCGCCCTCTTATACCTACAAGAGGGCAAATGGAACAACGTGCAAATCGTTCCCCAAGCTTGGGTAAAGGCAAGCACGCGGCCGTATTCCGATGCCCAGTCCGGCGGTTACGGGTATTTGTGGTGGACGGGCGATTCGGCCAGCGGCGGAGAGCAAACAATATCCTTCCCGAAAGGTAGCTTCTGGCTGAAGGTCACCCGAGACAGTACGCGGTGGTTGTGCCTCCGCTTGATCTGATCATCATCAATCGCGTTGACTCGGATCTTAGCAAGCGGGAAGTGCACAAATCGGCAAATGGCCGAGCTCGTGGCAATGGTCGCCGCAGCGCCATCTCCGTAGAGCTGCCAGACAGCGGCCCAGCTACTTCTCCGTCCATTCCGGTACTTGCCCTGGTGTCCACGGCGCCCCTGCGGCTTCCATGTCTTTCTCCAGTTTCGCGAGATCGACATCGACCAGGATGTGAAGCTTCGCCAATTGATCGGTAAACTCGGCCGCGGCGATATTGTAGGCATCGACGTGCGTCTGGGTTGGCTTCTGTAGCGAGAACCGCTCGCCTTCCATAATTCCATCCACCCGATCGCTGATTGATAGTGGCACGGGTTCATTCCGCCGGGCGATCTCACGATCGCCTCGCAAGGCTCTGAGGATTTCTCTGTCTCGCTGCTCGACTTGATCCGCCTCCGCACCTAGCTGCCTTTCCACGGCCGGAGTTTCCGCCAGCGCATCGCGCATCGTCTTCAGGCGCGACTGCACGTCTTCGGCCGTCTTCGTCGCGCCATACAGGGCTCGATACAGCCGCGCCGCCCTGCGCAAGAACTCCTCTCGCGCAGCCCGATCCGCCGCATTCATCGATGCCGAACCTTCCGTGACGACTTTGAACGATTGCGGCCCGGCGACCTCCGTCACTGCACCATCCACTTTCTCGAACAAGCGCACCGAATAATCTCCTGAGAGCGCGAGCGGTCCCAAATCCGCCACGCTCGGGAAATCTTCATCTTCCTCTCCCTCGCCGCGCTCTTTCACTCGCATCGCCGGATAGCGCAGATCCCACGCGACGCGCTGGAACCCCG
>JASHRE010000712.1 GCA_030037515.1 Candidatus Sulfotelmatobacter sp. | reverse complement strand
TAACAACTCAAGGAGTTGGTTGGCTGTCATAACCAACATTTTCTTACAAGACTTATCAGACTCAAAAAATGCCTTTAGTAATCAATGTAAGCGCTTTGTTTTAAGTGATTTGGCCCCGTAGCTCAGATGGATAGAGCAGCGGTTTCCTAAACCGTTGGTCGGCAGTTCGACTCTGCCCGGGGCCTCCAGAGTTCCCTAGGGAAATCAATCTCTGTCACACCGTGATCAGCCCTTGATAGATCGCCATGCCGACAACGGCATCGACGCCGATGGCTTGGAGGGCGTCAATCTCTTCCCGGCTGCGAATGCCGCCGGCCGCGATAAGCTTCCGCGAAGTTACGCGGCGCAGTCGACGGATAATATCGAGCGGAATGCCCTGCAGCAGGCCTTCCGTGTCGATATGGGTGTAGAGGAAGGCGCTGCAGAACGGTTCGAGTTGCCGCATCAGATCGGCGGCGAGAATATTTGTAGTCTCGCGCCATCCGTTGATCGCGACGTGGCCGTTGTGGCAATCGGCGGCAAAGACGAGCTTTTCTGGTCCGAGTGTCTCCGCGGCTTCGCGGGCGAATACCAGGTCAATGGCGCCATCGCGGACCAGCGACGAGCCGAAGATCACGCGGCGGGCTCCGAGTTTCAGAGTTTGTGCGCCGGTCGCGATGGAACGGATACCGCCTCCGACCTGGCATGGGAGCTGAGTCGCCAATTCTTTGACGATATCGGCATTGCTGCCGCATCCGATTGCGGCATCGAGGTCGATCAACTGCACCAGAGGATATTTCGAAAAGCGGCCCACCCAGTTCTGAAAGTTGTCGAACTCAAGAGCCTTGCGATGGCCCTGGACGAGTTGCACGATTTTCCCGCCCATGAGGTCGATCGATGGAATCAGCACGGCCACCTCACGGGGATGCCATCGGCCGCCAGCTGCTGCTTGAGGGTGCTCATGCGATGAAATCCATAATGGAAGATTGAGGCGGCAAGGGCGGCGTCGGCCTGTCCTTCGCGGAAAACTTGAGTGAAGTGCGCAGCGCTGCCTGCGCCACCGGAAGCGATCACCGGAATACGAACAGCTTCGCTGACGGCTTTGGTCAGCTTGCAGTCGAAACCCGCGGCGGTGCCATCGCGATCCATGGACGTGAGAAGAATTTCTCCGCCGCCGCGCGATTCAGCCTCGCAAGCCCATGCGATAGCGTCCCGACCTGTGGGTTGTCGCCCGCCCTGGACAAACGCTTCCCAGTTCGCACCGTGATGGCCTCGCTTGGCGTCGATGGCAACGACCACAGCCTGCGATCCAAAGCGTTCGGCGATTTCGGTGATCAGCAAAGGATTCTCAATGGCGGCCGAGTTGATGCTGATCTTATCGGCGCCCGCGGAAAAGACCGCCGCGGCTTCTTCGATAGTGCGGATCCCGCCGCCGACCGTGAAGGGAATGAACAATTCTTTCGCTGCCCGGCGAACGATATCAAGAAGCGTTGCCCGGCGCTGGTGCGCGGCGGAAATATCGAGCAAAACGATTTCGTCGGCTCCGGACTCGCTGTGCGCCTTGGCTAGTTCGGCCGGATCGCCTGCGTCGCGCAGATTTTCAAACTGCACGCCCTTGACGACGCGTCCTGCGTCGACGTCCAGGCAAGCGATGATGCGTTTCGTCAGCATGGTTATAATTCGCCGAAGTTGTTGAGCAGGCGCAGGCCGAATTCTCCTGATTTTTCGGGATGAAACTGCACGCCGAAGACATTGTCTCTTTCTACCGCCGCGGCAAATGGCCCTCCATACTCACAGCAAGCCGTGGTCACGTCGATTATGGGTGCGCGAAACGAATGCGTGAAATAGACAAAGGACGATTGCATGTCGCGGAGCAGGCGCGACGAATGCAAGATGATGATTTGGTTCCAGCCGACGTGCGGCGATTTGACGCTCGCCGGAAAGCGCCCGCAACATCCCTGGAAAAGGCCGAGACCACGCGTCTTTGGAGATTCCTCGCTGCCTTCAAACATCCACTGCAGGCCAATGCAGATGCCAAGGAATGGGATGCCACGACCGATTGCATCTTCGATGACTTTCTGCAGGCCGGAGCGCGCAAGCGCAGTGGTTGCCGAAAAATGGCCGACGCCGGGGAGGATGATCTTTTCGGCTCGCTGGACTTCAGCCGGATCCGAAGTGATGGCGCACGATTGTCCAAGCCAGTCGAACGCCTTCTTGACCGATGTGAGATTGCCCGCGCCGTAATCGACAATGGCGATCATCACAGCACTCCCTTCGTGCTGGGCAGAAGACGAATCATGCGCGGATCGCGCCAACACGCCGCCCGCAGCGCACGAGCGAAAGCTTTGAACAGCGCTTCGATCTTGTGGTGGCTGGATCGCCCATACAGGACGCTGGCGTGCACACTGGCGTGGGCGCCCCGAGCGAATCCCTCGAAAAAGTCGTCGACGAGTTCTGATTGCAGATCCCCGACCAGCCGCGTCTTTACTTTTGTATCTACGATACAAGCGGTGCGTCCGCAGAAGTCCACGGCGGCCATTCCCATCGTTTCGTCCATCGGCATGAGGAAATATCCGGCGCGCAGAATGCCCCGCTTGCCGGCGAGAGCTTTCTCGAACCCCTGCCCGAGCACAATCCCGACGTCTTCTACGGTGTGATGTTGATCCACATCGAGATCGCCCGCGGCTTGGAGCGTCAGATCGAAGCCGCCGTGATGAGCGAAAAGCTCAAGCATGTGATCAAAGAAACGGATGCCGGTCGAGACCCGATGACGGCCACGGCCCTCGATGGCCAGCGAGAGCCGAATCTGCGTCTCTTT
>JASHRE010000711.1 GCA_030037515.1 Candidatus Sulfotelmatobacter sp. | reverse complement strand
AGGAAATACATCACAAAGCCGATGCCGAAAAACGGGAAGAAAATAAATCCGAGAGTCATCTGTAGCTCCCTTCGAATAGCCTAGCACCTGCGCACCCATTGAAGGATACGTAAATCGAGACGGATGGTTCCATGCAGCAATGCGGCATGTGGTGCCAACCACAAAAGCCCGAAAGGTACACGAAGGGAAACAACGGTCTTACAGGCTTCGCTTCCCTCACTTGGGGGTGGCAGGTTTTCAACTTTCTGCTACTTGGGGCTAGCGGCCCATCGCCCGTTTTCGCGCCAGCACCGTGTCCAGCGCCGCTCTGGTGTCTCTGGGAAGATGATACGACTCCTCGTCCGCGGGATATTGACGCGATTTCACATCGGCGCGAAAGCCTTGCGCGGCACGCATGATCAGCGCAGCCGCATCCCCAAAGCGGCGGACGAATTTGGCCGGAGGAGCGAAGGTCAGGTTCACAACGTCATGAAAAACGAGCACCTGACCGTCGCACTCTGGCCCGGCGCCGATGCCGATGGTCGGCGCGCTGATTTCGGCCGTAACCATGGCTGCCACTTCGCGCGGAATCCCTTCGAGGAATAGGCATGAAACTCCAGCTCGATCGAGCACAGTGGCGTCGCGCATAAGTTGTTCGATGGCAGCAAGCTCCTTGCCCTGGACCTTGTAGCCGCCCATCACGTTAACCGACTGCGGAGTGAGTCCGATGTGGCCGGCAACCGGGATCTCGGCGTCGATTATGCGGCGAATCAGGTCCACGCGCTTTTCACCGCCTTCGAGTTTGACGACTTCCGTGCCGCCTTCCTTCACGAATCTCGCCGCATTACGAACCGCGTCTTTCTCGTCCACCTGATAGGAACCATACGGCATGTCCGCAAGTAGCAGCGCGTTACGCACGCCGCGGCGGACGGCTTTGACGTGATGCAGCATCTCGTCCATGGTGACCGAAAGGGTATTTTCATGGCCCAGCATGGCCTGGGCGAGCGAATCTCCGACCAGCACCATGTCAATGCCAGCCTCGTCAACCAAACGCGCGCTCGGATAGTCATATGCCGTGAGGCAAGTGATCGGTTCGTGTCGGAGTTTTTGTTCCCGCAGAGTTGTGGTCGTGATTTTCGGATGCGATTGCTGGGGCAGACGCCCACTGATCGGGGTGAGACTCATTTATCCTCCAGTGCCCCTCCGGCTGGCCGGATAGAGCCTGCGCAGCGCACTTGGCTGCAGAGTTGTGCGGCGCTTCTCAACGCTTGCTGATTTTAGATGCTGCTCCTCCGGCATTGTAACGGCGGAAACGCCGGACGTCGAGAGTTCCTTTCCTATACCCTCCATGGGCTGTTGCTGTTCCATTGTGGGGTGTTCTGGATTCCGACGGCTACCCCCCTCGATCTCTCTCCGAATCAGCAACTTGGGCCCACAGTGCAATTTTATCTCTGGGTGCAATAACTTACGTGCAAGATATTGAGCCGCATGGACTTAGCCCGGATCTGCGCACAGGCATAGCGACGGCCATGGTTGCTCCGATTCAAGCGTCAGGATTGACGGATTGCTGGCGGGCTTGGTCCCTCAGGGCCTGAAGCCTACACCTTGGTCCTTCAAGGAGGCCATATAACAGCCGCTTTTCCACTCAGCACCCGGGCTTGCTCAGGTTTGCCTCTGGTGCGCCTCGCGTCCGTGGTGCCCACCTTTCAAGAACCGCCCTTCGACCGCGTTCAGGGCAAGCTCGAGGTGGAGCAGCCGTTCTGTTGTGCTCCCGCGCCCCCACCGTGGTCGATCGAATGCGCGCGGATTGTTCAGGTTTTATTCGCTGTTGAATGGCTTAAGACCTTTGAGCTGGTCAAGGCCAAATTCTAGGTTTTCCTCTTGCTTCCACAGGAGAGTCCCACCGTCCACACGTTATTCACAGGCACGAAGATTTTTCCTGTTGCGGCGAAAACCAATATGGCTGAGAGTGGGGCTCAGCGAACACGTGATGAGTTTCTGAGCTTGCTGAGTGATTGCGGCAGAGTCAGCGGCAGCCGGTGATTCTCGAGGGTGAATTGCCGGGGGATCTCCAGAAGACGCGCATGTCGCGAAACTGGTTGCCCGGGCGTTGCGGCCTCCTCCCATCTTGCTCTTGTAGCGGGACAGGGCTGCTGGCCTCCGCGGCAGTTGCAACGGTCGATCGCGAGATCGCAAATGCAACTGGTTTTGGCAAACGCGGATCCATGTCCAAGCGGGCATGGATACTGTCGGGCCAAAGCGATCATTCCACCGCTCCAGCGGTGACAAGAAGTTCAGGAACCCACGTACGATGCGGTCCGGGTGGCTGGCCCGGACCGCATTCGATTTTTCAGGGAATTTCTTCGATTCGTCAATTGGGCGCGAGGACGCTTGTTATTCGAATCCGCACCTGAAGGGCTCGTTATTTTGATTTTGTGGCTTTGCCGTCCACAATCGTCGTCCACTTAGTACCATCCTGCGAGACATTGAAAGCAAAGTCGTAAGCGGTGGGCGATGAGATCTTCATGGTGAAGCGGCCTTTCATTGGCGTGCCATTAAAGTTTTCGTCGCTGGTCCAAGTCCAGGTGCTGCCGTCGACCGAGCCGCGCGAATCTTCGAACTCACCCCAGCTGTTGAATTCGCGGTAGGTGTACATCTTGTCTT
>JASHRE010000710.1 GCA_030037515.1 Candidatus Sulfotelmatobacter sp. | reverse complement strand
TGAAGGGGAAACGTTGGTTGCTGCTGTCGCGTTGGGTACACCTAAACACGGACAAGAAACGGCAACTCAATGAACTGTTCGCGCTGAACCGACGAGTCATGAAGGCTTATCTGCTGAAGGAGAGCTTGGACCGACTGTGGAACTATACCTATGAAGGTGCTATGTTGCGCTACTTGACGAGTTGGATTGATCAGTTGCGCTGGCAGCGGCCGAAGCCTGAGTGGGGCAGTGCCGACCGTTCCCATTTTCTTGTTGACATCGATCGTCTATAGTTTCCTCAATGTGTTCTTGAAGGAGGCAGTACCGTGTTTACGCGGATGATCTTCACCCTAGCGTTGCTGGCAGGCTGCGCGCTCGCGCAAAACAATATCCCGCCTGAGCTTCCGCCGGAAACCATTGCGCCTCCAACTTCCAGTTCCAGTTTTCTTGGAACATGGGAGGGGCAGGGCTCAGGCGGGACATGGATCACGATCAAACTGGTTGAATCCGGAGGCAAGATCCTCGGAACCATCGTCCGTGATCGAACAGCGCTCGATGCGGATCAGGAGAAGGAAGTCAGGAACTGGGTTTTAAAGGGACGCGTCGTCAACGTCAAGACGCGAGGCCGTGTTCTCACATTCAACGTGGAGAGCAAAGGTGTCATGGACACGTACGAAATGGTGCTGCGAGACGACTCGCAGGCCGCGATTCATAAAGTCATCGCGGGCGCGGAATCGAAGGGTGCCATCAAGTCGTGGCCATTAACGAAAACAAGCGGCGAGTAAGGCCGACTGTCCGGAGTTTACTCAAACTCATGCGCACCCACAGGTCACCCTGCGAATCACTCGATGGTTGCGAAGCCGGAAGCAGCCTATACCGTTTGAGGCAACTCCTCAAAGAGGACCGGAGCCAGTTCCTTCTCTGCACAGCCAGCCATTGCCACTGTGGTCTGGGGGTGCGGGGAAGCAAAGACAAAGTCTTCATCCCCCCGTACGGACTCTGCGCCGCAACTCCGTCAGCATTGCCGCTGTCATCAACCGAACGGGTGGAAGAGTATAATTATAAGCGCTTCAACTCCCCAGCGTTTCTCGCAAGTTCGCGCAAGTCCACGTATGGACTCCGAAAAGACACTTCGACTTGTGGCACAAATCTATGAGGCCGCGAGTGGTCGACGTGCATGGACTGAGTTTCTGAGATCGTTCACCGAAGTTGGGAGAGTCACTGCGCCTGCCATTTTCAGCCATGACGCCAAGAACCAGCAGCATGATGTGCTGGCATTTCACGGCGTCCCCTTACGAGCACTTCAAGCAGTGCCGCGATCACTACGCGCAAGAAGACGTGTGGGTGAAGGGTGGTCAAGGCATTCTAAGGACAGGATGGGTCGGTGTGGAGCAATCTCTGTGTCCTGAAGAGAAGCTGACAAAGAGTGAGTTTTATTCGGACTTCTCGCGGCACTGCGACGTTTTTCACCAGTGCGGGGGCATTCTACAGCAGACGGCAAGCGCACAGGATTCTTGGGTCCGGTTTCGCGCAAGCCTCTACGTTTGACTCATGTTTCGTGTCTATTCAGGGTAGGGAAAATTTGGCACAGGAGGGCGGCTCTGCTTCCCAGCAGGCGGTCGCTAGCCGCCCGCAATATGTGTGGAGGGACGGTATGATCTCAGCCGAAACTCTTTCTCGCCTTTTACATAAGCTCTACTCAGCCCCTTCGGTGCCGGAACTTTGGCCGGAATTTCTGTCCGAGCTGAGCAGCATTCTCAAGCTGACGGGCGCAGCCATACTCCACCACGATATGCAGCATGACAAATACAACGTGGAGCTTGCAAGCGGCAGCGATCCCAGCTGGAGAAATCTTTACGGGCGGTATTATGGAAGTCTAGATGTTTGGCGTCCGGCGTTCCTGAAAAAAGCGGAGGGGGAGTTCGCATTCGGGGCGGAACTCTGCCCGGAAACCGAAACTAAACGAACGGAATTTTACAACGATTATCTAGTCAAGCATGACATTAGGCTCTTCGGCGCTATGGCCACCCTCAAGCGGCCGGAGCATATCGAGCACATAAGCCTATACCATAGTTGGAAAGACAGAGGTCCTGAGAAGGGCACTCCGGAAGTAATGCGCCTGATTTTTCCGCATCTCCAGAGCGCGCTGCATTTGCGGCGCAGGATTATCGATTTAGCAGCTCGAAGTTGTTCGATGGAATCCGCCCTCGACTTGATGGAGTACGGAATAGTACTGTTGAATGACAGAGGATGCGTGTTGCAGACAAACTACTGTGCGGAAGCTCTGCTTCGACAATCTGATGGATTACGGCTTCGAGACGGCCGTATCGAGTGCGACTCCCACGCTGAGTCTTTACAGCTGCACTCCTTGATCGAAGCAAGCGTCAAGGCTGTTGATGCTAGGACACTCAAAGCCGGGGGGACGATGCTGGTTTCGAGGAGAACGCTGCGGCCTATTTCTATTACAGCCGTGCCATTGAGAGAATGTGCAGCTCCACGTCTCCTACAAGCTACTGCGGTTCTTTTTTTGAACGATCCTGAGAGTCAACCGATGCCACCGCTAGACCTCTTGCGGCAGGCGTATGGACTAACGCCAGCGGAAGCACGACTTGCCCTAATCCTGACTCAGGGTCATTCTCTGAAAGAAGCGGCTGAATTGTGCGGCATAGCTCACAACACTGCGAAGTCACAATTGAAGAACATCTTCACTAAGACCAATGTCCAGCGACAAGCTCAACTGGTTCGCATTGTCCTAAGCACACCTCCCCTGCGACAAGTTTATTCCGAGTAACGTAAGGGCCGTGTCCTACCGTCAACCACTTAGAAGGTATGCTGGCAGGCAAACTTCGGGCACCCGAAGAAACTGGAAAGAGACGGAGAAGAAACACCCCGAACAATCGGGACGGCGGCGAACGCTTTTCTGACCGCCAGCTAAACTAACAGCCGAAGAAAACAAACCGAGTGACAGATTTTGGCAATTTCCCTGCCCCTCACCGTGCCCGTTAACATTGCGCTCTCGTCGTCCCTACCATCGCAACCTGAGTGCCCGCGCCACTCATGATCGGACAGCCCATTTCCCATTACCGCATCGTAGATAAACTCGGCGGGCGGTGTAGCCCCGACTGCCTATAGGCGGCCCGCGACCGGAACCGCCCACCCGCGAGTGTTTTTTTTCACATCGTCTCCCGACAGCTCGGAGCCCGCATCTCGCCCGAAGGGTCAAGCTCGCCTCGTTTTCGGCAATCGTTGCGCCCTGAAGAGTCCAGATGCATGAACCTCGGAGGATTCGACGAGCGCAGGCAAAAGACAAGCGTTCTCGCCGAAGCCTCAGATTTTCTTGCGCTGCATCAGGTCACGCACGCCGCGATTGACTTGGACGCACTCGGGCTTGCTCACATCGCTTCTCAGGACATCAATGGCGTGGTGTACCGTAACCTTCAGTGTGCATGCAAGAACCATGCCGCCCTCGGCGTCGAACGAGTCTTGCTGGCGCGTGCATTAGAAGACCGCGCCGAACTTGAACTCTGTGGCACTTTCGTTTCGGCCAAGCACACCATTATCTGTCGTCTCACCGCGAGGATCGACACAATGGAGCAGTGCGTCAGGATACGTGAGTCAGGCATCGTGCAGAGGGATTTCGTAGCTCGTGTTGCTGAATTAAACGGCATTCTCGAGCGTGCGCGGTTGGAGCGTTGGAGGATTTCAGGATAAACACCGAGAACCGCTCCCTTACTGAGATTGCAGAAGAAATGCCCAGTAGGGCGGCTTGGATTTCAGAATGATCGACCTTTCCGCCAAGGAAATGTAGACGAAGAATCGTGAAGTTCGCCGTTCTTGCCTATCGAATAGCCACAATCACCCGCCCCGGCTTCGCGGGGTGCTCGACCAACTCATGGGCGAGTGCGATCTGATTCAGCGGCACGGTTTCCGCGATGTCGAGTCCCTGCCAACCAGCCTCAAGTGCCTTATTGATGTCCTGAGTGGCGTCGATCTTTGCCTCGGCTGGCACATCGTCGCTGCCCACGAAGAAGAGTCGGGCGTTCACGAAGACAAGTTGCCAGACCGGAGTCTCTGGCATTGGAGTGTTTGTAGCGTAGGTCGCGATGGAACCATCCTGTGCCAGCACCTCCGTGTCCGTCTTGATATTCGCCCCGAAAGCAACTTCGACGACGTGATTGACTCCGTGAGGAGCCAACACCCGGATTCGTTCTGCCAAGTTTCCACTGGTCAGCAAAACCTCGTCCGCTCCCGCTCGTGATGCGATTTCTATGTCACTTTCGGCACGGCAAGTGGCAATAACTCGCGCTCCGGCTTGATGCGCCAGTTGAACCGCACAAGCCCCAACCGCACCAGCACCGCCTTGCACGAGAACGACACTCCCCGCGACCGAGCCCGCGACATGAACTGCACGATGAGCGGTTATGCCCGGAATGCCGAGGCACGCACCCTGCTCCAGCGGCACGCCTTCGGGTAGTTGAACCACCTGTTTCAGCGGAACCACCGTGTACTCGGCGGCAGTTCCGAAAGGACGATAGGACTGAGCGCCATAGCACCAGACACGCCGACCGAACCATTCCTGCGACACGCCTTCGCCGACCGCATCAACAGCGCCTGAACCATCGCTGTGCGGAATGACTCGCGGGTATGGCATCCCGACGCCGAACGCATCCTCGCGCTTCTTGACGTCGCCCGGATTTACGCCCGAAAAGGCAAGCCGAATCCGAACTTCACCGGCGCCGGGCTTGGGATCGTCCATTTCACCGAGCTTCAGGACGTCCCGCGCAGCGCCTTGCTTTTCGTACCAAGCGGCTTTCATGGCGTCGTCCTCTCAGACGGGAGCAGCATTCCTACACCACCTCGGGGACAGAGTACCATGTGGACATGACCAGAATACGCCCACGGTGCTTCAACTTAGACTTTTCGGATCTCTCGCGACGAGCCGATGTCCTTCTACGAGAAGAGCCAGACGACGAAGAGGAAGATGAACGAAACGTCACGGACGATGAGGAAGACGACGAAGGCTACACGGGGCGGGTGTACCGTGTGTGTGATGAAGGATGAAGCGCGAAGACTTCATCGACGTCGCTGAAGAAAACAGAGCGTCGTCGCATGCTTAGCAGCTTCCAGCGGTCTGAACAAACCTTCGCAGATCAGACATCTCCGCGTGCTGCCGACGACCACAAGACTTTGCCGACGGTTTCGATCTGTATTCGGTTCATTGAGCAGCGCCCCCTGCGCTGGCTTGGTGCGGCATGTTTCTACGAGCGCAGGAGGCGTAGCCATCCGGGTTGATGCTCTTTGTGAAAAACTGTTCTCATCCATTTCATTTTCGGGTTTATGGTGGGAGAGTTGCCGCTTATGGCGCAATCGTTCACAAAGTCTGCTTTCCCGACAGATGCGCAGATTCGTAATTTCCTCGTTGAGCGGACTGACAAGCAGCACCAGAGCGTAGGAAACGCTGTCGGGGTCATTGATTCCGCTGGACGCAGAATCATCTCCTTCGGCGGTTTCGACACAGACGACAAACGCGTTGTGGACGACAACACGATCTTCGAAATTGGTTCCGTCTCAAAAGTCTTCACGTCGCTGGTTCTTGCAGATATGGTGCAGCGAGGGGAGGTCGCTCTCACTGACCCCGTCGTGAAATACTTGCCTGCCGGCGTGAAAATGCCAGTCCGTACTGGACGACAGGTCACCTTGGAGGACTTGGCGACTCACACATCCAGTCTGCCACGTTTGCCTTCGAATCTAAGTCCTAAGGATGCCGCCAACCCCTATGGCGACTACTCCGTGGAGCAGCTTTACCAATTCCTCTCCGCTCACCAGCTAACCCGTGACATCGGTTCTCAGTACGAGTATTCAAACCTCGGCGGCGGTTTGTTAGGTCATGTCCTCGCCCGCCGAGCCGGAATGGATTACGAGACGTTGGTGCGCAGTCGAATCTGCGAGCCGCTCGGAATGCGAAGCACCGTCATTACGTTATCCGATGAGAGGAAGGCCCGATTCGCGGCCGGGCATGACGCGACGATGCATCGAGTCCCGTACTGGGATTTGCCCACTCTCGCCG
>JASHRE010000709.1 GCA_030037515.1 Candidatus Sulfotelmatobacter sp. | reverse complement strand
GCGAGATCCTTCGCGATTTGAAGACCGATTCCTTTGTTGGTCCCCGTGATCAGGGCGACCGGTTTGTCTTACATGACATCCTCCTTCGTTCAAATCAAACGGGTGCTGTTCAAGATGCGACTGTGGTCGCGATCTCGGGATACCGCATTCGCACGAGGTCTGCAATCAGGCCGGGTCCCGTCGGGTTCCACCCTAGTTTCTTCCGTGTTTTGGCGCTGGAGGCGGCAAGATCGCTTCCGGCGAACACGCTCAACCACCCAAAATGAGCCTGCGCTTCTTCGGGAGATAGAGAAACCACCGGCACTTTCAATCCTTTACCAATCGTTTCTGCGATATCCCGAACGGCCACGCCTTCTTCGGCTACCGCGTGATGCTTCGCGCCAGTCTCATTCTTTTCCAGTGCGAGCCTGTAAAGATGCGCAACATCAAGAACATGAGCTGCTGCCCAGCGGTTACGCCCTTCGCCTACATACGCAGACACACCTTTTTCCCGCGCCACTGCGATCAGATAAGTGACAAGGCCCTGCTTAATGGTGTCGTGAACCTGGGGAAGACGCACGACCGAAGCGTTTGCGCCCTTAGATGTCAGCGCAAGAGCTGTCTGTTCCGAAACACGCGGGAACGGGAAATCCGGCGGTATGCCATTGTCTTCGGTTGTAAGCTGGCCCGGGCCGGCCAATCCAGCCAGCCCCGAGGTAACAAGGAGGGGCCGATCGGAACCGGCGAGCACGGACCCCAGAGCTTCGATGGCACGCTGGTCGATCTCGCAGTTCTCCTGGAATTTTGAGAAGTCGTGAACGAATCCAAGATGGATGACGGCGTTCGAAGCAGCAGCTCCCTTACGTAAGCTATCAAGGTCTTCGAGCGAGCCGCGATGGACTTCGGCTCCTGCCGCGGAAAGCGATTTGGCCCCCGCGTCGGAGCGAGACAATCCAAGCACTTGGTGTCCCGCGTGGAGCAGTTCTCGAACCACCGCCGAACCAACAAAACCTGTTGCACCTGTAACGAAAACACGCATTTTAAAACTCCTTTTCTGGTTTACCGATTGAGTTAAGGTTAGCAAGCACTTCAGAGGGAATCTGCAGCTGTGCAGCCTGAAGATTCTCGCGCAGATGCGCGAGGGAAGATGTTCCCGGAATCAGCAGAATGTTGCGCGAGCGTTCGAGAAGCCACGCCAGCGCAAGCTGCATTGCCGTTGCGCCGAGTTTCGCGGCGATATCAGACAACTCTGCCGATTGCAGTGGCGTAAACCCGCCAAGGGGAAAGAACGGCACATAGGCAACGCCGTCACGGGCGAGGTCGTCGATGAGCGCATCATCGGCTCGATGCACGAGGTTGTAGTGATTCTGCACGCAGACAATCGGCACAATCCGCCGTGCTTCGGCGATCTGAGCTGACGTGACGTTGCTCAGCCCGATGTGCCGGATCAGACCCTTCTGCTGGAGTTCGGCCAGAACGGTGAGCGGTGCCTCCATCGAACCCTCGGCTGGTTCGTGAATGCTGAACATGCTACGCAGGTTGACGACATCGAGCGCATCCACTCCCAGGTTGCGGAGATTGTCGTGAACCTGCGCAGTCAATTCCTCGCGCGAAAAAGCCGGAATCCATGACCCATCGTCGCCACGGCGGGTGCTGACTTTGGTGACAATCACCAGATCGCCAGGGTAAGGAGACAGCGCCTTGCGAATGATTTGGTTCGTGACATGGGGACCATAGAAGTCGGCCGTGTCGATGTGATTCACTCCGCTCGCAACGGCCTCTTGCAGCACGGCCATCGCTTCGTCGACATCTCGAGGAGGTCCCCATACCAACTTGTCACCATCTCTCCCTGCAAGTTGCATGGCGCCATACCCCATTCGATTCACGCTCACGGCTGTCCCGGCGAGTGTGTAGCTGCCGGCAAGCTCAGTCTGTTGAAGCATCCGGTTCCTCCTGGCTTTTGGTGCATCTAAGACCATTGGATGAAGGATTCTTCAGGTCTGGAGTTCGCATATGGCGACGGACGCGTTAGTTGCATTTGAACCAAGAAAAATGCCCATTCAAGCGAGGTCCACTGTCACGGTGGATGCGATTTCCGAGGCGGCTATTCAGGTTTTGCTAAGCCATGGGGCGGAGCGATTGACCACCACACGGGTCGCCGATCGGGCGGGAGTTTCGGTGGGCACCCTGTATCAGTACTTCTCCAATAAGCAGTCGTTACTGTTTGCGGTTTTGGAAAATCATTTTAATAAGGTGGCGTCAAGGGTTGAGGCAGCTTGTCAGCGCGCCCGTCACAAGCCGCTGTCGGAAATGACTAAGGAAATGGTGGAAGCGTTTGTTGACGCGAAAATGGAACGTGCCGATATCTCCGTGGCACTCTACCGGGTCGCGTGCGAGGTGGGTGGCCCCACGTTGGTCAAACGAGTCAACCACCGGACACGCAAAGCCGTTGAAGCAGCACTCGAAACAGCCCCCGACATCAAGTCGCCACCCGACCAATTCGCCATCGAAATCATGCTTTCAGCGATGGGAGGCGTGATGCGTTCGCTTCTGGAGTCCGGACCATCCCCGGCCACGGTCCGCAAAGCACGAGAGCAACTCGTGCTCCTTTGTCAGTCGTACATGGCCGCCGCGACAGCGAAACGCGTTTAGAGCATTCACCGCGGTTGAGCGGTCGTTCTCTGATAGAGAGCTATCCTAGCTTCTGTTTGTCAATGAGATCCAACTACGCCCGAGGAAGGCAGAAAGCGACAGAGAAATGATGAAGCTGATTGGGATGGAAGAGCATGTTGTCACGGGCGAAATCCGGGCCGCCTGGGCAGCCTCCTCGATCGGACAGGAGGGTACCCGCGGATTAGATCGAGGCGCGGCTTGACGACCTCGGCGAGCGTCGACTAGCACTGATGGACGAGAGCGGCGTAGACGTTCAGGTGCTTTCCGTAACCACTCCGGCCTTGCACAACCTTCAACCGGAGGAAAGCCTGCAACTGGCACAGCGGACGAACGATCTGGTCGCGGCAACGGTGGCGAGATTCCCCACACGGTTTCAGGGTTTCACCACGCTGCCGACAGCATCGCCAGCAGAAGCTGCGCTGGAACTTGAGCGGGGTGTGACTCGACTTGAGCGTAATGAGGATTTTGCCCAACTACGAGGACACTTCTCGCGTACACTCTTTGGACTAGCGGTCTTTCCGTCTTTCCGCTAACCTGATGGCCTTAAGACACCGGAAGATTAGGTTCCATTTAGGAGGAAACATGAGAATCGCGACTTTGTTACGGCTCACCGCTGTATTGTTTGCGCTCACCGCTGTTTTGTTCTCCCAGGGTAGAGACTACCCGGCGGAAGTAGATTCCGCTCGGCAAGGGCTCCGAGGCGCATACAGCCAACTGCAACACGCCGGTGGCGACTGGGGTGGTCACCGGGCCAGTGCCATGAACCATATTCAAGAAGCCATAAAAGAACTCGACGAAGCGGAGAAATGGGCGAGAGAACACCACGACATTAGGTGAGATCAAGCTCCGGGACGAAAAATCGGATTATGCCCGAATGTCAGGGCGGCTTTTCTCTTGCATCACGCCACTCGCCGTGAGGCGATTACATTCAAGACCCCTGCCGGGAGATTTTGAGTGTATTAGTGTAATTGATGTTTCAACAGTTAGCGTTTCGCCGAAGGCGGGGCCGCAACGACTTGTCGGTATTGTTCGCCATCGAAAGCAATCGGACCAAAGCCAGAGTTAGTCGCGCTCCTAGTAAAGACACGGGCAGAGGTCGAATCCGCGACACAAGAATCAAAATGGCTGAGGCCCGGCTAGGGACGTGTCCCTGAGTTGTCCGGACGGCGAGGGTACACGGCGACGGGGACGCCCTTCCTCGCGAATGAGGTGTTCATTTTTTTGGTTTTGGGGCGAAAGTGCGCGAGGAGTTGTTTCGCATGAGAGGTACAGACCCGACCCAAATCGATGGCATCGAGGTCATGGCGGCCATGACCGTAGTCAGCGAAGTAGGATGGGACATGAGCAAGTGAAAGACCGAGAACCATTTTGTGTCCTGGCTAAAGCTGTGCCCGGACAATAAAATCAGTGGGGGCAAAGTCATCGGCAAAGGTTGCATGCTCACCCATAACCGCGCCACCACTTTACTAACCGTGAGAGCTATTTAGGGGTGCAGTTCCGCCGATTACGGACTCGACTAGGACCTCCGGTGGCGACCGAGGCCATGGCCGTCAAACTCGCCCGGCTCATCTACCGCATGCTGCACTAAGGCATGAAATATGTAGACCAACGAGCCGGGCTCTATGACGCACAATACCGCAAACAGCAAGTCACTCATCTCAAACGAAAAGCCGCCCAGCTAGGATTGCAAGTTGTCGAGCTTGCTTCAGCCGCTTAATTAAAGCCACGAATGGGTTTCTGACTGGAGTTTCCGGAGAGATGTTTCAACAACTCTGCTGCCGGAAGGTCGAGGTCCCAAGAAATTCTGGTGATACTTTTGCGCTTACGCTGCCTTAAGAAGGTTTGCTCGAAGACGTGCGAATTCATCGTCTGTAATCGCGCCGGAGCTCTTGAGCCGGTCCAGTTTTTCAATCTCGTCTGCTGTGCTGAATCCGACTACATTTCTTAGCTCTTCTCGGGTCTGTTGAGCCCGCTCGGCGCTACGTTTGGCCATCCCTCTCCCCTGAGAAATCATGTATACCAAGACCCCGAGATAAGGGAAGAGAATCACGCCAATTACCCAGAGAGCTTTACCCCAGCCGGAGATATCGCCGCGCCGGAACAGGTCGCTGAAAACAGATATCGCCAACCAGAACCAAACCACAAACGCGAAGATTGTTAGCAGATCCACAAAGAAATTTGCGAAGCTGAACCCTCCGGTGAATAGCATCGACGTCCTCCTCGAATAATCATTCAGAACATATCGAAATACCGGGAAATCGCGCACTGTCAAGACTGACAGCCGTGGCCTCCTCAATGTGGCTTTTGCAAAGTACTCCTCCCCGAGAGCCTTACAAGAAAGGCCCGGCGAGCCACCTCGGCCTGCAATCTTGCGCGAGCCCCCATCCTGAGATAGGCCGGCCGAAGGGTAGACAGAGGAGATGTGGGGCAGGTATATCGGTATATCCAATCCGGATGCCACCGTTTTAAAAATGTGCGAGTGGCAACACTGTGAAGCAACTTCTGAAGAGCGTAGTGCGGTAAAACTGCACCGTACGTTCTGTGGGAGCCCGGGACGGGCAACCTCCCCCGGCCACCCTGTGGCACCGGGTGACCGGTGTCCCTCCCGCGATCACCAATAAAAGCTGCCTCTGCCACATTGCAGGTCGTAACATGCTTGTCTTCAGTCACTTATGCAATTGACGATTTGGCTTCGACCTCCGTCTATCTGCGGGCACCTCTGAAGCGTCGTCGTATATTTCGAGCAATTTTCAGACACTGTAAGAGATCACAGTGGTCGGCATTAGGCGAGTCTGCAATTGCTTGTGGTAGTCCGTTCAGGAAACGTGTCCTGAAACCCTTGCATGTGCCGCAAGAAGAGCTAAACCAATTCCGAGTTTTGTCTATGGGTTCGCCCGTCCGCCGAGAAATTCACGCTGTCCCCTCTCCTCCCCCTCCTCAGAAAACGGGTCTCGTATATGGAAGGAATGAACAACCTCGGTCCACCCACGATTGGTGCCTCTACCGTTTCCAATGGCTCGCCACCATGGTTTATGCAGTAGTGCGGGGCTACGCAATCTTGGGCGTGGGTCTCAATTTTCAAGGCGCAAGAATGACGACCTACATCTCCGCAGCCGTTCTTACCATCGGAGTTAGCACGGTGTTCCAAGCGTGGCCGGGCCATCGGATGGCAATGGTTCACGGACCGAATGTCATGGCGTCGCTTGCGATCGTCGCTGCCCTCGTCGCCGGAGGCGAAACATACGCGCTTCAATCGTTTACTGCACAACCATTATCAGGGGTGAGCATCGTAGCTCTCGTAGCTGTCGGAACGGTTCGTCATATCCAGAAAGCGCGGAGCCCCCTTGTCCTCGGATCAATGATCATCATGATCGGGCTGACGCTCGCTCAAGTCGGGCTCGGCGGTGTGACGCAAGCCGGCTTCGGAGGTTCTTTTGTTGCCCTGATCCTTGCACTCGGTGGAAGCACGTTGGCGATCCGCGGTCGCGGAGTTTGGGCGACGTTGCCCCCCGTTTTCATCATCGTGCTAGGCTACGTAGTTTTTCTTGCGTTGGACCGAGTAGATCTGAGCTTAGTCAGGCAGGTGCCCCTGCTTTCGATCCCTAGATTTTTTCCGTATGGCCGGACGATGCCGTCGTGGGACTCGTGCTCATCACGCTGATCGTTAACCTAATGGCTGCGATCAATTTTTATGGCAATCTGCATTACGAAGTGACGAAAGAGAAGGTGAACGAGAGTGAAGAACGCAGGAGTTTCTTGTGCGGGGGAGTACTGCAGATCCCGGCTGCTACTGGATCCCTTCGCACATGTTCCTGACTCGACAAAACAACGGAGCTAAGACATGAGCTTACACACGGACGAACTACCTGTAGACCTCCCGAAGTCCAGTGAGACACCGTGCCTCTCGCTCTACCAGCCGACACACCGGCGGCATCCGGATAATCAACAGGACCCCATCCGTTTTCGCAACCTAGTGAAGACGTTAGAACAGTCGATGAGACAAGAGTACTCGACTCGAGTAGTCCGTCCACTCCTACGACCATTTGACGATCTGGCTTCCGATCGCGATTTCTGGAACCACATCCAAGATGGACTGGGCGTGCTTTGTGCACCGGGCTTCTTGCGAATCTATAAACTTCAGAGGCGCGTTCCCGAACTGGCCATTGTGGCAGACAGTTTCCACATCAAGCCGTTGCTTAGGATAGTGCAGTCGGCGGATCGATATCAGATTCTCGGCCTAAGCCGAAGAGCCATCAGGCTCTTCGAAGGCAATCGCGACGTTCTAGATGAAATTGATCTAGCACCCGGTGTTCCACGTACGATTACCGATGCATTGGGAAATGAGTTGACCGAACCACATCAGACCGTTCGGTCTCTTGGCGGCGTGGGTGGCTCGAACGTAGCTATATACCATGGCCATGGCGGCAAGAGCGACGAGGTCGCCGTTGATTTGGACCGATTCTTTCGGGCAGTTGACGCTTCTATTCTGGCACACCATTCTCGTCCTTCGGGTCTGCCGCTCCTGCTGGCAGCGCTGCCCGAATACCACGGTGTCTTTAAAAGCATCAGTTGTAATCCATTTCTCATGACTGACGGGCTGAAGATCGATCCTGATTCGGCGTCAACGGACGACCTTCGCGAGCTTGCCTGGCAGGTGATTGGGCCAAGTTATCTGGACCGACTGACGCGACTTGTCGCAGAATTCGAGCAATTGAAACCGCGAGGACTCGTTGGCGATCATCTCGGACAAATCGCATTCGATGCAGTTTCTGGTCGAGTCATGACGTTGCTGGTCGAAGCTGACAGGCAGATTCCTGGCCGCCTAGATCCTTTGAACGGCCTTATCGAATTCGCCGACATGAATCATCCGCAAGTCAATGACTTACTCGATGACTTGGCCGAGTTGGTTCTTAACAAAGGAGGGCAGGTTGTGGTAGTTCCAGCCGAGCGAATGCCGATCACGACTGGAGCCGCAGCGATTTACCGCTACTAGCAGGATCGTGCTGAATCACTTTCAATGTACGCCAATTCGCGCATCGTCCTTGGTCCCCGGATAAGCGCGCCGAGCGTATTGGGCAGTATGGGCCGTCCAGTCCTGCTCTGCGGGGCAACCCATGCAATCACACACATGCTGGACGAGCAAGCTGGCAGCCACTGTGCTCCCGGCGGTCAACAGAAATTGCCGGCGATTCGGCTGCTCCGGCCCAGGGAAACGTTCGTCATTTTCCAATGTGGGGACCTCACTCTGAAGTTTGAACAGCGGCCATCCTCTTGATATCCACTGCTAGGGTAGTGGCATTGTTTCAGTTCCCCTTGGCAATCGCTATCGAGCCGCAGACTCGCGAAGAAGGTTTTCGACCTTCGCATCCAACTCTCGCGCAACAGAGATCGCCTCGGTGTTTCCATAGGGCGCCAATAGGGCAGCCATTTTGTCATAGGACAAATGCACGCCGTCATCTCGCTCGTCAATTAAAACGGTGACCGGAGCGTAAGACCCCGCGTCCGGCACATGCTTCGCCATTTCTTTCATGATCAGCGGATTGCCGATCACGAACCGCACTATCTTCGGCTTGTCGAGTCCCGATTCCTTACGCAGCACGGCGCCGTGATCCAGTTCCATAAACAGCATCAGGCCGATACCGCCAGGGTTTCGACCGATGAGTTTCTCGAGCTCAGAGAACCTGGCCGTCGACTTCGACACTTTCGCGAACTCGACCACATCCAGCCGCCCAACTCTTGCCTTCAACGCGTCCGCGACTTCCTCGAATGGCCTGGAAGAGATCAAGCTGAAGCGCTCGATTGCGAACTTTCTTGTTGCCATTCCGTCCTTTCAACCTAGACCATTTGAGATGCTCGAAAACCACCGTCGCTGAGGAATAGTTTCAGATGCTCGAGGAACACCTCTGCGTGCTGGTATTGTGCCCCGTGACTTGAATCGGGGTACAAAAGGAATATTGGAAGATACACAGTTGAGGTCAACCATTCGAATTTCCTTACGAACTTTTTATTTGACTAAGGTATAGGGGGGTATGGTATAGGTCATTGTAAGGATGGTGAAGTGACTGTCCGAGATGATGAGGACTATGAATAGCGAATCTGCACAAGAGCCTCCGGAATGTCCGGAGGCAGCGCTGTGCTGTGATGTGCGTTTTGGAAGTCCCACCTGTTCTATTGTGGGTTGATTCTGCTCGCTCTTCACAGCATGCGATCTGTGAATCCGAGCGAGCGAATTTGCCGCCAAAGTAAACGGCCAGACTCACTCCTCCTAACCAAAACCTTGAAGACACCGCTCCCGGCGCCGGAATCCGTCCGGCTACGCCGACACGACAGGTGTCTCAAGCCGGAGGAAAATCATGCCGACCAATTTCTTTTCCACTTTGCCCCGCATGGGCCTGTATTGCGTCTGGATCGCGACCGGAAATCCGCGCCGCCCCCTGGCCTGCGTCTGGATTATTCCCGAGATGCGCAGTTATGGGTTGGAGTATTTCCAGCAGGCGCCCGCTGGCTGCTTAGAAAGCAACCGACTCCGAAACAAGCCTGAGACTTCGAGAGATCGCAAGCACGAGTCTTCAAGACGTCTCGTGAGCTTTGAAGTATCACGGCTATCGCAAACGAACGGAAATCGAGCACGCTGGGTTGTGCTGCTCCTGCTTGCGCTTTCTGTTCTGCTCAACCTCGCGTGGGCCGACGTTGGCGGGCGGATCGCCGGAATTGTTACCGATCCCAGCAACGCTTTCTTCTCCGGAGCAACCGTTACGCTCACCAATACCGGCAACGGAATCAAACTGACTGCAACCACCAACGATCAGGGGCAATACTCGTTTCCCGTGGTCGCGGTGGGAAATTATGAACTCGAAATCAGCGCTCCGGGATTTCAGACGCAGAAGAAAACCGGCATCGGAATCGACGTGAACACGGTACTGCAGGTCGACGCCGTGCTGAAGATCGAGCAGAGCCGGCAATCTGTAGAGGTTAACGACAGCGTCGTAACGGTTCAGATGTCCGATACGGAAATCGGCGAGACGATTGCGAGTAAACAAGTCGTCGACGTGCCGCTGAATGGTCGGAGCTATACAGATCTTCTTGCAACCCAAGCCGGGGTGTCCCCGGTCACGACCAGTGGCGCCGCCAACAGTACCTCGGGAGGGGGATTCGGTACAGTTCCCGTGGCCGGAAATGAGAATACAGGACAATTCTCTATCAACGGCCAACGCGAGTCTGCGAATGAATTCTTTCTGAATGGTGCAAGCGTGCAGGAGACGATCGGTCAGCAGGCTGGCATCATTCCCAACCTTGATTCGATCGCGGAATTCCGCATCATCAGCAGCAATGCTGATGCCGAGTACGGCGGTTTTAACGGAGGATTGATAAATGTGGTTACGAAATCTGGCGGGGATCAATTCCACGGATCGGTATTCGAATTTCTTCGCAACACAGACCTGGACGCGAACGCTTTCTTTTCGCCCGCGCGTCCTACGTTTCAGCAGAACCAATACGGCGGAACCTTCGGTGGTCCGATCAGAAAGGACAAGGCGTTTTTCTTTGTGGACTATCAGGGACAGCGCACTGTGCAGGGAATTGAAACCGGAATCGTGAGCGTGCCCTCGCTGCTGGACCGTACCGGCAATCTTTCAGACCAGACCTCGAATCCGACTTCTGGCTTTGGTGTATGCCCCAACCCCAATCCCGCAACTGCGGCGACCGTGCCGTTGGTTGCATGTACGGTGAACGGCTCCGCCTTGGCGCAGACTCTATCCAGCTCTGGCAGCCTGGGTTATTCCGTGAACCAGGGTGAGCCTTTCTACTACACCGCCAATACGATCAATCCCAAGACTGGTGCGCCTTACGGTGTCAACTGCACGAGTAACAATCCGAAGGCAGGCTGCGTCTTTCCCAATGCGATCATTCCGCAGCAGGCTTTTGCGAATCTGCCGGCCGCGAAAATGCTGCAGTATATTCCATTGCCTAATGTCGGAAGCAACGAGTT
>JASHRE010000708.1 GCA_030037515.1 Candidatus Sulfotelmatobacter sp. | reverse complement strand
GTGATCGGATTCAACCAGGAATCGTGATCGGAATCACTCAGGAACGGTGATCGGTTTCAACAGGAATATGCAATCACGGAGAATTGTTGCTCCGGAAAGCGCAAAAATTCAGTCCGGTATCCAAAGAGTGTGCCGTTGTGTTCCACGATGGGCAGACCTCGATATTTGCCCAAGTCGAGTCCCATCGCATAGCTGATCTTCTTGCTATTGTTGAGCACGCCGGGTGTCTGCAATTCCTGTACGGGCGTTCCTTTGCCCAGTCGGTTCGCATAAAGTTCCTGTCCCAGAGAAGCAGCTCATCAACACTGCTCATGAGACCCCCGGCTCCCACGACTTCGAACGTTGTAGACCAGTCCACCCGGAAGCTGTCGTGCGGAGCCGAATCGTATGCGGCAACCCGACCGGGTACGACGAGCGTGTGGTCGTCATAGAAAAGCGTGCGTGACGTGCCGAGAGGCTTTAAGATGTTCAGGGCAGCGAACTCGGCGAGCGATTTCTTGGTTGCCCGCTGTACCACCATGCCGAGGAGAAAGTAGTTCGTGTTGCTATAAATCCACTCGTCTCCGGGGATGTTGTTCAGCCCTTCTGGCGGGCCACAATTGTGAAGATTTCTTTTGGCGAATTGAAGTCCGCTGGATCGTGACCTGAGAGACCGAGCAGGGTGCAGAAGTCCCGGAATCCGCTGGTTTGATGAATCATCTGCCGCAAGGTCACGACATGACCGTAGTCGGGAAGCTCCGGAATGTATTTACGCACGTCATCGTCAAACGAAAGATAACCCTGCTCTGCCGCGAGTACAACCGAGGCGGCTGTGAACTGCTTCGACACCGAACCCATGTAGAAAACAGACTGTGACGAAAGAGGAACTCCAGTTCGAGATTCGCCAATCCGTAGGCTTTCTGGTAGACGAAGTCGCCATCACGAATCACTCCAAGCGAGCACCCCGGTGATCCCGGTTTGTTGTAAGCGGAAAAGATTTGATCGACTTTCTGGGCAGACGCATCCTGTGCAAGGGCGGCAACGCTAAACAGCATGCTGAGGGCGAACGTTACAGAGACGAATCGCATCCGAAGTCGCATTCGAAAATCCTACTCCGACGAAGCAAGGTCTTGCTTGGCGGGCAATTGCTGAAAGATGGCTTCAATTGTCTGATTTCGAGTCCTGGCTGTCTTCGCCAAGGGTATCGAGGGCGAGGATAATCTCCAGAATGGCATTCCAACTACGGTCCTCTCGTATTGCACTCCGAGCGGTGACTCTGTGTGTCATCATCTCTGTGGCGAGCCTCAGCTTCGGGCAAACTGATAGATCGAAATTGTTCGACAAGGAAGATGCATACATTCTCTCAGAAGCCACTACCCACTTCTTTCGGGGAGCCGTTCTGGTTGGAATCGACGGAAAAATTGTCTTCGAGAAAGCTTACGGGATGGGCGATGAAGAGTGGAGTGCAACCAACACAGTTCACACTAAATTCAGAATCGCTTCCCTCACGAAGCAGTTCACGGCCGCCTGCATTTTGCTTCTGCAAGAACGCGGTCGCCTTAACGTACACGATCCGATCTCACGATACCTGTCTGGTCTACCGCAAGCGTGGCGAACGATCACCGTCCATCAACTGCTTACCCATACATCGGGAATCCCGAACTCCCCCAACAGCACAGAAAATGAGAGAAGCGACCGCACCGGAGCTACTCCGCAGCAGTTGATTGCGCCTGTGGCAGGCAAGCCGCTGGACTTCACACCCGGCACGAACTGGAGATACTCCAACACCGGTTATGTCTTGCTGGGCATGATCGTCGAAAAGGTGTCGGGTCAATCCTATGCAGACTTCCTTAAGACCAACATTTTTGAGCCGCTGGGAATGAAGGATTCGGGGTATGACAAAGCGAGGGACATTCTCAAAGAGAGGGCTTCCGGATATGAAATCATCGACGGTCACATCGCAAACGCCGACTTCATCGACATGAGCGTTCCATTTTCCGCTGGCGGTATCTATTCCACTGTCGAAGATATGTACCTCTGGAACGAGGTGCTCGCAGAGAACGGGAAATTACTCTCGGCTGGCTCTCTGAAACAGATGTTCACCGAATATCCTGAGGCTACGCATGAAGCACAGCATTACGGCTACGGAGTGGTGATTTCGCATCTCAAGTTTGGCAGGTTGCTCTACTATCACGGAGGAGGCGTCGAAGGATTTTCCAGCAGCATCCAACGCTACCCAGAGGATCGAGTCTGCATTGTCATCTTGTCGAACCTCGATTCGTACAAGCCTTGGGAGCTAGGCGACCACATCGCCTCAGACCTTTTTCATCAGCCCCTTCCTGCTGTCCGCTGACAGGTTGCCTTTGGCTGTGGCGTTCACGGCTGGCTAGTTCTTCAGTGTTCTACGCGACCTCAGCAGAGGCTTTGTTGACCCCCGATTGCCTCCCCGGAGCCAGTGCGACCAGCACTACGCCGACGACTGCGAACAAAATCACTCCCGCCAGTTCTCGGCGCTCAATCACATTTTGGTATTCCTGCGCTGTCAGCAGGTGGGCTATCGAACGCCGCAACGTGGTAATTTGAGGCTGTGTGAGGAAAGATCGATCCTGCATGCTTCGCTGGCTTTGCATCACCGCTCTGAGCATCTGTGCGCTGGCTGTCCTGTTAGCTCTCGCGGGCGCATCCTATGAGGTTATTGAAAATCGCCTAGACGCTCGTCGTTTTCCTGAAAACGGTCGGCTAGTCAACGTGGGTGGTTACCGCCTTATGCTTAATTGCCGGGGAGAGGGCAGCCCAAGGGTGATCCTAGAAGCTGGGTGGGGTGATGTGTCTATCGAGTGGAGGGCTGTCCAGCCGGAGATCGCGAAGTTTGCGCGAGTCTGCTCCTACGACCGCGCGGGGTATGGAGGAAGTGATCCGGGGCGGATGCCGCGCACCAGCCTTCAGATTGCGACAGAACTGCACACGCTTCTAAAAAACGCTGGGGAGAAGCCACCTTATATCCTCGTTGGTTCCTCGTTTGGTGGATACAACGTTCGAGTGTTCAACGGGCTCTACCCGAACGAGGTTGTCGGAATCGTGCTGGCCGATGCTACGCAAGAGGATCAATATGAATTGCTCCCGAAGGCATGGAACGGAATTAGTGCGGCGATGTTGAAGCACAACGACCGCTTAGTAGATTATTCTTTTTTCGTTGTCGACTTAGGCATTGGCCGCCTGATGCTTCGGGCGCAAGGCGGCGGGGACAACGGTGCCTATTTGATCCTTCAGACGAAGTATCTGAAAGCGAGACTCAGCGAGCTTAGAGAAATCCGGGTCAGCGCGGAGCAAGCGCGAGCCGCTGACCACATCAGCGACAAACTTCTCATCGTGCTGACCGCTGCTGAGAACACCGACACCACGCTAAGCAGCGGACTCAGCAAGCAGGATTTCGATGCATTTCAACGCATCTGGGTGGATGACCTCCAGATGCGATTGGCACGGCTCTCCACTCGCGGCAGGCGCATCATGGTGTCGGGAAGCGGTCACGACATTCCTTCGGATCGCCCCGATGCCGTTGTGGACGCAGTCCACGTCGTCCGCACAGCAGCGATAACTGAGAAGTAGGCTTGAGACCTGTTCGCGACAAACCCGGAACTCGCAGAAGTCTCCGCAAAGCGGAACACCACGTTGCAAGGCGCGTATTTGATCATCGCGGCTCGCGCATCGCACCGTACGCCAGGTTTAGACTTCGCGGAGGTCCGCCGCGACGCCATGAAGTGGTGTCGCAGTTTCCAAGCGGGGAAGCTATGCCACCACAGCAGAGGATCGCTCGACTGATTGCTTCGCCGGAGCCAGCGCGACCAGCACTACACCGACGACCGCCAACACAATTACTCCCGCGAGTTCTCGGTGGAAGATGATGTTGGGTAATGCTTGGAAGGACATTACCGCTGCGCTCTCGACTGACAAATGAGTTCAGTTCTGGTTTCCACCCCCATGGGTCTGACGGCAGACCCTGCAAAACGTCGGCGGCTCGGTGTTGTCCACGTGATGCCGTACTGGTTTCAACGTCTTAACATATGCAAACATCGCGACAATATCCTCGTCCCTCATTCCTCGGTAGGCGTGCCAAGTCATGATCTGGTTCAGCTTGCGTGCTCCGACAAACCCTGTGCGGATTGCCTGAGTGAACATGGCTTGATCGTAATAAGAAATGCCCGACTGGTCGGGAGTGATGTTAGCGCTCGCCACACGACCCCATGGCCCGTCAAGAATGAACCCGCCGCCAAAGTCCATGTCCGCCAGCGG
>JASHRE010000707.1 GCA_030037515.1 Candidatus Sulfotelmatobacter sp. | reverse complement strand
TGCCGTGGGCATGCCACCCAATCCAGGAATCTTTGTCGGTGAATCCCCAGGTTTGGATGGCCGTGCATACAGGATTTTGTAGGCAGGCACGAACATCGTCGCGCTTGGGGGTTCGTGCCTTCAGAGCCGTTGCCGTCCTAAAACAGCCGGGCTTTGGCATTTCCCTCGCGTGCCCAGCAGAACCCGGCGCTCGCCATAGGCAGAGCCGGGTTCGGCGAAACCCCTGCAGGGACGGGGGCAACATGCTGCTCCAGCGGTTGTGACAAGGGGCCAGGGGGGAAGTCGCCTGCGGCAAGCCGCCCGGGGTTGTGGTGGTGCTAGCGTAGACAATGGCCCTAACTTTCGGCCCTGAGCCTGCGAAGGCTATGATTTCCTCGCCTTGTCGAAAGTCAAAATGTTCGGGGGTCGGATGCACCACTTCAATAGCGGCCATCAAAGCCTACCCGGATGAGTTGGCTGACGGGCGTCCGGAAAATGGGCCGCGCCACTTCGGACAAATTCACCGGCGCCCCCGGGTTCGACCATATCCAATTCGCGGCTGAGAGTCGCGCAACCGGCGGCTTCAGAAAACAGCGGCGGACGAACGGCTGCGCCGACCAGAACGCCGGCTTTATCGGCAGTCTGGCCCAGAGTCGGGGGAGACGTAGCCGCCGCAAACGGCAACAAAAGTGAGAGCAACCGAGCTCAGAGCGCGGATCACGCGCAACCCCGGTGTCAACCGAGGAAGTCGGAACGTCGAGCAGGGTTAACCCCCGGGAAGGAAGGGCTGTAAAGGACATCCGTCACATTTGGGCCGTGATTTTCCGCAAAAATGCTTACCCACTCCGACCAAAAGCCCGTGCATTTCGTTGTAGACCTGCACCAGCGCAGTGCGTTTGGCCCCACTCATGGCTGAAGGGGGATGAGCCGTGCTGGGTAGGCTGGAAGGAAGAAGGAGGGTTGAGCTTGCAGCCTGCGGTGGGTCGTTCGGAATCGATTCGAGCGCGCGTTCGAAGAGTCGGCGAATTTCTTCGTAATCGGAAGTGGCGGGCAAAATCTTGTGCCGATCGAGCACTCGGCGCGTGTAGGCATCAACCACAAAAACCGGATGATTCCCCGCGTAGAGAAGAGTCGAATCGGCCGTTTCCGGGCCAACGCCGTTGAGGGCGAGCAACTCTTCGCGAATTTTAGAGGTCGGTTGGGAAAACATCGTTTCCAGCGATCCTCCGTAGTTGCGATCGAGGAATGCCACGAAGGTCTTGATGCGCGTGGCCTTTTGCCGGAAATATCCGGAACAACGAATGAGCCGCTCGAGCCGCGAAAGCCTGATTTTGCGAATGCCGTCGAGGCTGAGCACTCCGGCTGTCCTCAAGTTTTCGAGAGCTCGCTCGACGTTGGTCCACGAGGTGTTCTGCGTCAGATAGGCTCCAACGATCACCTCGAAAGCGGTTTCTCCCGGCCACCAGTGTTGCGCGCCCCAGGCGCGATGGAGCGTCAGATAGTAGTCCCGAATTTTTCGATCTGATGGTGCCGACGCCAAGTTTAGTCCTGGGTTCAGTGTAAACGAGCGCGAAGGAAGCGAGGGGAGCGGTTGTCCTCGCCAGGATTGAACGGTCGACAACAGGGCGAGCGGGCACTGCCCGCGCGCCCTGCATGTGCGAAATTGCGGAAGACTTATCGGCGGGCGGCGTCCACAGCCATTCCGAGTTCGCGTTCCGCAGCGCGCAGATGCTCTTCCGCCTTTGCCCCATGACCTTCCATGTCGTAATGATTGGCGGCACGGGCGCGATCCATTTCATGAATCGCCTCGACGACGTGTTTGTGCACGTTGTCCAGATCATGCCAGTCGCGGACCTGCGCCGACACGGCCGCACCCGCAACAAACGACAACGCCAAAGCAGAAACCGCAAGAAGTCTCTTCATTTTTCCTCCGATGGAATATACGGTGCTGGGAACCGGAATGCGATTGTACAGACATGCGCAATGCCGGTGGCATTCCGCAAGTACATGGGCTGAATGACCGTGGCCGTTGGTCATCTTGCCCGATAAGCACGCGGCATTTGACAGCCGCGACTAAGATGGAAACACATGTCCACTGCTGAAGTTTCGCTCGGCCGCTGGCTCTCACCATCTCCGAAAATGTGGCGGCGAGTCACACGTCATGCGCGACACAACCTGCTGGCCACGGTGGGCGTGGTCCTGGTCGCGATTTTTGCGATCTTCGCGGCGTTCGCGCCTTGGATTGCGCCGCAGGATCCGGCTGCAATTCATTTGCCCGCGCGGCTCGACTCGGCTTCCGCCGCGCACTGGTTTGGCACCGACGAACTTGGGCGCGACATCCTCTCGCGGGTGATCTACGGCGCTCGCATCTCCATGCTGGTCGGCGGTTGTGTGGTGGCGACGTCGCTTCTCCTGGGGCTGATGATTGGCTCAATCGCCGGTTATTATGGAGGCGCGGTCGATCGCTTCGTCAATGTCGTGCTGATGAATGCGTTTCTGTCCTTTCCCGGAATTCTGATCGCCATCGCTTTCGTTGCTTTTCGCGGGCCGGGCATTTTCAATCTGGTGGTCGCGCTTTCGCTCGGAGGCTGGGTCGGTTACGCGCGTTTGGTGCGGGGACAAGTTCTGGCGGCGCGCGAGAGAGAATTCGTCGAGGCAGCCCGTGCGCTGGGCGCAGGCGATGTGCGCATCATCGTGCGGCATATTTTGCCCAACATCATTCAGCCGGTGATTGTGCAGGCGGCGATCGGGATGGCCGGAGCGATCCTGGCGGAAGCCACAATGAGCTTTCTTGGGCTGGGCGTGCCTCCACCGGCGGCGAGCTGGGGCGCGATGCTGAACGACGGCCGGGGATACTTGTTCAGCGCTCCGCATCTTGTCGTATTTCCGGCGCTCGCCGTGATGCTGGCGGTGCTGAGCTTCAACTTCATCGGCGATGCGTTGCGTGACTATCTTGATCCGCGTTCGCGCATCGAAGCCGGATTGTGAGATTTCACTGCCATGAGAAAGTCAGTTGATCCAGATAAATACTGTACGGATCCTGCTTGTTGTCGCCATCCCTTTGATGGTTGATGGTTACTCCGTACCAGCTTGACGGTGCCGAACCCTGAGGGAAGGTCGAGTTCAAGGCAGAAGTTTCGCCATTGAGCGTGATGGACTGGTAAACGAGTTGATTGTCGGAGGTGCGCTGCACCTGGATCGTGAGATGGTTCCAATCGTTACTGTTGGGATGACAGGGAACGCCGGTTGCCTTCCAGTGCTGGTTCACGTTGTCCCAGACATCCCATTCATAGCCGCCGGCAATGCGGCACTCGTGGCCCCAGACGAATCCCATGCCGTCAAACAATTGGTTGACGTCAAACTCCAGCGCCTGCGAAAGCCTGAGATGGTCGCCGTAGAAATAAACGTCATAGGTGAAATTGAGCAGGGCAGGAAGCAGCGTTCCATCGGTGTCGGGCATGTTCTCGGACGATGAAGCGCCGATCAAGTGATTGTTGAACAATGCATCGGTAAAGGGGGGGACCGGTGCCGATGCTGAATTTCGAGGCCTGGCCGCTGAGTGAAGGCGAGCTGACTCCTTGCGTCATGCTGAAGGTGACGCCATCGCACGGAGACGGAGAGCAATCGACAAAATTCGGCGCCGCTTGCGCGTACTGACCCCATCCGCCGCTGCCCTGGAGGTTGCTAAAGCAGGCTGCCGGTTGTCCGCTTCCGCTTCCACTCCCGCTGCCACCGTTGGCGCTGCCGGTGCTCCCCCCAGATCCGCTTGATCCGGTGCTGCCAGTTGACGATGATTGTGGCGAGGCAGACGCGGCCCTGCTCACTCCACAGGCGCTCCCCAATGCAGGTAGAAAATTAATAGAGTCCAAGCCGCAACTTGAAATTGAATGCGTCGGTTCGCACACGACCGCGAACGCGCCGAGTAAAACATGAATCGACCACCAAGGAAATGGATTGAAGACCCGTGCTGGGTTTCAGGCCTGTATTTGACTAGAACTTTATCGGCACCGGGCGTGGCGCACTAAATTAGATCACGAAAGGGCAAAGGGACTCTCGCCGGTTCTGTCCTTGAGGCCCGCCGGAACCAATCCCAGGCGGTGGGACTCATCGCCATGCCTCATGATGGGGCCGAAGACACCCTGGCACGAAGGCTGTTTTGAGGGCGACCGGGCTGCGGCACATTCGCCATTTACTGTTGCGAAAGTCTCTGTTTCTTGGTTGGGGCAAAGCGGGTATCGATTTTTCCGTCGATCTTAATCGTCATCGCTTTTTCAAACGGCAGGCCATCCAGTCCTTGGGCCGCCAGATGCACGGTGAATTGGCCTGCATGCGTGTAAGTATGGGATGGGCTGCCTGTCTCGCTGTGGGTGCCGTCGCCGAAATCCCACTTGTAGGCGACAACCGGCACGCCGACCGGGTCAGCCTGTGCCGAGAACGGAATTGCCCGGCCGGCTTGGGCTGCTTCGGGAGCGCGAACCGTAACGCTCGGAGCACCGGCCGGAACCGAGCTGTCGATGATCTTCAGCACCTTGACAGAGCGCGGCGCGAGTCGCAGGGTGAGCGCATCGACGTTGTTTTCACCCGCGGTTGCTCGATCGAAGATGTCAAACACCTGATTGTGCCCCTGGACTTGCAATCCGAGATCGCCCGCGAGATCGATGTTTCGCACGCGAGCCTGATCGGTCCAGTTGAAGACGGTCAGAATCGAAGTCCGCTTGCTCTCCTGCAACAAAAATGTGCTGGGCATGCCGTCTTCAGGCGCGTAGCTCATCAGATCGATGGGGCGTGAGGCCCGACCGAGCCGGGACATGTTTCGCAGATCCTCATTCTTGACGAGCGCAACCCTCTCCTCATCCAAACCGAGCGTGGGTAAGTCATCGCCAATCTCGTACATGCCTCCTGCCACCGCGGCAAGCGCAATCGACACTCGAGCTTCGTCGAGCGTGAGCGGATGTTTACCTCCGTGCCATTCCTGTTCGTCGACGGTTTGGCGAGAGATTGTAAAAGCGTCAGGATCCGCGACGAAGAAGTTGCGATTCATGTAATAGCGCGCAGCGATGCCCGAAGCGGCATCTCTGCTCGATTCGAACGTGTGGCCGGTGTCTTGGGAGATGCGGCCGAAATCGACAAAGCCGACGGGATTGAGCATCACGCTGCCATCTTTGTCGAGGAAAACATCATCGCCAACCGCGTCGCGAATCACCTGCAACCCGATGCGCTGTGCTTCCATCGCCGTCGTGTTGGGTTTGTGATAGAAGCCTTCGATGGCGCTGTCGTCCATGAAATCCATCTTGATGTAGCGGATTCCCCAGTCGCGCGCCAGCGTTCGATAAGTGCGGCGAAGATAATCCTGCGCGCCCGGATGTGTGCAATCCAGGATGTAGAGCGGATCGAGTTTTTCCTCGGCGATCACATAGCCGGCGTGAATGGGATTGCCGGCAGCGTTATGCACGAGCCAGTCTTTGTGGTTTACAAAAGCCCACGAACGATCGGAAACCTCAAACGGTGCCGTCCAGATTCCCGGCGACAAGCCGAGGCCGCGGACCTGGCTTTCGAAAAGATTCATGCCCCCGGGGAACAGCACGCCGTCCGGCGTGGTGTACTCGCCGCGGGCAAATTGGTATCCCTCGTCGATATGGAAGAATTTGTAACCCAGATCCTCGAGGTTCTGGGAGAGCCATTGCGCGTTGGTGAGCGCCGTTCCCTGATTCAAGCCGAAGTAAAAGGCGGTCCAGCTCCACCAGCCGGCAATACTCGGGGCATTCACGCGTGCATGATGCAGCTGGCGAATGATGCTGCCGTAATTCTCGAGTTGCCGGTGATAATCGGTCCCGGTGCTGATCAGCAGAGGTTCGGAAGAAAGATCGGCATTCGGCGCGACCGGCACGCTCAGCTCGATTTGATCCTCGGGCGGTGACGATTGCAGGGAGTTTTCTTTCTCCAGCTCGGTGGTTCCGGTCGAATCGACTTCATAGGACGAGATCTGATCTTTATCGACGTGCAGGCGAAGAATTGTCAGGAATTTTTCCGACGAAAGAGTTCCGAGGAAGAGACTGTGTTTCGAGTCGCGGTTGTAGATCAATTGACTGCCGACCGCGCGATGCATTCGATCGGTAGCAAGATCGTGAATCGTGATTCCGGGACGGTCTTCGCTGAAGCTGTCGGAAAGAACGCGGTCCGAGGCATCCGGCCCTCCGAGATCGATCACCTGCCTTCGGCTGGCTTCGACGCTGCGAAGAGCCTGGGCCGTGATTTGGTTTGCGCTACGGTTGTGGACCCGCACGGTGATCTGGGCAAATTCCGGATTGGCATGGAGTTTGAGCGTGTAGATCAGATCGGGCTTGCCCGCGATTCCGGTGTTTACAACCCTAAACTGCATTACGGGCCCGAGTTCATCGGAGGTATCCTCCCGGGTCACCGAATGCCGAGGATATTCGCCAGATCGCAACCACCGGCCATCAATTTCGGCGGCCACGCCGGAATGAAGGATGGACTTGGCGGACCCGGGATCAAAAATCGTGTAACTGCCATCGTTCGGATCGACAGACAATGCGATCTTGTCTCCCGTGAGAGTGTCGCTCGATGGCCGGGTCGCGTTTTTGGATTGTGCGCAGGTCAATACGGAGAAAACCAGAGCAGAAAGTAGAACACAAAAACAGTGGCGCAGCGTTAGATGGCCCATGCATCACCTTTGAACAATTTTTACCCCACAGCTCCGCAGAAACCCAAAAAGACCCGGGTTTGCGGCGTGCCTATTGTACGGCCAGTGCCGCGAACGCGAGCGCAGAAGTTTGGCAACAATATTTCAGGTTGGGGAAAACGCCGCCAGAAACCCGCGAGCTGCGGAATTGGGGGCGGGGAGGCGCAACAGGAATGATGCGTCCAGAGGCAGGCGGGTGGTGCACCGAAACTGGGCTCAGTGACCCAGATCAGGGGCTGCGGTCGAACCCGCGTCTCGCCCGCATCGGCTAAGCCGCGATTTCGCGCGTCACGTCGCGGACGGCATTGACCAAGTCGGATTGTGACAGGCGCGGAACTTTCGCCTTGCGGGGTGCTTTCATCTCCGGCTGTTCGACGGACATCAGTGCCAGCGATGCGCCAGCCAGAGCCATGTTCTTCAGGAAATCGATCATGCTCTGCTGGCGTTGCTGAGGATTTTCCGCCTTCCAGAAGTCGTGCATGATGGGCGAAACCCCGGCGAGAAACCCGAGGACCGCGAGCGCGCCCCATCTTGGCTTGACCCCGAGAATCAGACTCGTGCCGCCAACCAGCAGAGGCACAGCCGAAAGTGTGACCATCAGTTCGGGTGCGGGAAGACCCTTGGCCTCGACGTAAGGCTTCATGGCCTCGCGATGGCGGAGGTGGTTGATCCCGCTATTCAGGAAGAATCCTCCGAATACAACGCGCCCGATTACAAACGGAACTTTCATGGAGATCCCCCTCGGCTGCAATCAAAGGGCGCGGCGCAGTGGCGCCCGGCTGCTGAGCAGAAAACAACGTAGGTTCGAGTTTTAGAGTCAGTCTCCGGTTCCCGTGGGAACTTGACTGGAGCGGAACTGGGAAGTTCCGGAGCTGCCCTTTGCAAAGTCTGCAACCTTGCTTTTTACATTGGCGGCTCGGTCTCGAATCACGGAGCGCGCTTGTTCCCCAGATACCGGGGCCAGCAGCATTCCAAGCCCGACACCAACTCCGACTCCGCCCAGAAAGCACAGGGTAGAACCGAACCAGTGGCTCTCGCCAAGCAACGCGGCATGAGCATCGTCAAAGCGGCCGCCACTCTCCTCATACCTGTCGCGCATCGAGTCCGAGATATCTTCCGTCCGCTCGCGCAACTGCCTATTGATTGCGGACCACAGCTTTGCGTCGGTAAGAAAAAGGCCAATTTTCATGGCAAATCTTGCCCAGTGCTTTGCGTCTCGCCGTCTCCCGAAAGATGCCATACCGAATATCCTCCATCACGCAGATGCGAAGACTGAGTTTAGGATCTGGGCGGATAAACGGCCATCCGGACTCCTGTGTACCGAGAACGGGAAAAGCATGTATCGTGCTGCCTGAGAAAGCCCTGGCAACGTAATCCTCACGGAAAGTCGACCGAACGTCTAAAACTTAGTCCGGAATTGTCCGTCCACGGAGACACCGCCCAGTTGATCGCGTTCTACGCTCACGGACCAACGCGGTGTCAGTTGATACTGGCCGAGGATGATCTCGCTCTCGGGTTGGGTCACGTCGGTGGAGAAGGTGAACAGGAAATTTTTCGTGACCCGCTGCTGAACCGCGATCCGTGCCGAAGGATTCGTGCCATTGCCTCCCAGGAGAGGATCGATTTGCAGGCTCGAAATCCCCGCCAAGTTGCCAAGCCCGCTGCTAAACTGGCTGGCTACGCCGCTGGCGAGAATGGAGTCGGTGCTGGTGCCCGCAGCGGCAGCCTCTTCCGTCGTCTGACCGCGAAAAAGCAAACTGATGATGTCGGCGGTCGGCAGAGCCGGGTTCGAAACGTAACTCGTGCTCAGGCGATCCAGCGGACCGGTGAGGGTTAAAGTCAGATTGTATTGCTCAACCGTGGTGGTCGCCTGGACGTTCAGCACGGGGCGGGTCTCGTTTGGATCATTGAAACTGATGATCCCACGCTGCAGTTCGTAGCGATTGCTCATGTAGAAGAGTTCGCCCGAAGCCAGGTCGATCCGGCCGGTAACGACCGGATTGTCGGCGGTGCCAACGATGCGCAGGTTGACCATTCCAGAGATGTTCAACTGCGAACTGCGCGCCGTGAGATTCTGCGAAGACTGCACGGAGACGGCCAGCTTGATGTTGTCGGCGAAGGATTGGCCCAACGCCGGTACTGCCGGTGCGTTGAATTCGCCGGATATCGCGTTGAGG
>JASHRE010000706.1 GCA_030037515.1 Candidatus Sulfotelmatobacter sp. | reverse complement strand
GACGATCGAGTAGAAAGCGACAGTTAAACTCAGACCTCGACGAGTCCCAATGCGATCCATTAGTCTGCCGAACAATGTTTGACCAATCGAGTACGAGATGCGGAATGCGATCACGATATTCGCGTAATCGCTGTTGGTCCATTTGTATTGCGATTGCAAAAACGGAGCCAGCAGCGAGAGGCTTTGGCGATCGATGTAGTTGATGACGGTGGAAGCAAACAACAACGTACAGATCCACCAACGAAGTGCGGGAATGGTTTGCGTCGAACGCAGCTTGGAAGCGGTGGCCATGTTGGTGGATGACGCGACTAGGCCGCGATGGTTACCTGTCCGTCTTCACGGATCGCTTTCTGCAGGTCTGGATTGAGCAGTGATGCAGAATGAGTATCGAGGTATACGGTCGCGTCTGCATGTTTGCGCAGAATGGAAGCCGGGTGCATGGGAGAAATCTCACCTTCAAAACAGTCCTTGACGGCTTGCGCCTTGCGGGCATCGGGCACGACGGCAAGAATCGCTTTGGCTTTCAAGATTTGCTGCGGTGACATGGAAATGGCCTGGCGCGGAACCTGGGAAATGTCGGCGAACCAGGCTTCACCGACCTGCTGACGACGGCACGCCGCATCGAGATTCACGATCAGATAGGGATCCTGTGTTTCGAAATCTGCCGGCGGGTCGTTGAAGGCGATGTGGCCATTTTCGCCAATGCCGAGAAAGGCGATATCGCTGGCAGCAGAAGCGAGCTGTTTTCCTGCCTTGGCGACCTCGTCACCAGGGTTTGGCGCGTCGCCGTCCAGCAAGTGGTATTTCTTAATTCCGGTCTTGTGCACAAGCTGCTCGAGCAGCATCTTGCGAAAACTCCCCGGATGCGTCATGGGTAATCCGATGTATTCATCGAGATGGAAGGCTTCGACTTGTTCCCAAGCCATGTTCGGTATTGCCGTGAGAGCGGTTAGGAATTCGAGTTGAGAAGCGGCCGTGGCGGCCACAATCCGCGCATGTCCTCGTGCGGAGATCGCGCTTTGGATTGCGCTTGCCGCCTGTTCCGCGGCTGCTCGTCCCAGTGAAAGCTTATCTCGAAAGACCCGTATCAGCATGAATGGAATCTTCTCCAGTGATCTGCCTACGCCTGAAAGGCGCATTATACAGAGCTCTCGCGGTTCTCGGGCCCGAAGTCGGGTGGGTTTTCATCGGGAACGTCGTACTTTGATGTAGCCAGCCGGGCGGTGATTGTTGTATCACTTCAAGTTCTATGCTGCATAAACTCGGAATCCTTTTTCTCGCCCTGCCGTTGGCCGCACGCTTTCCGGCAAACGCTCAGACAATCGCCGTCGATACAACGCGTGCGGCGAACACCTTCCGTCCGCGGTATGCGCTGGGGTCCACGGTGGATCGGGTCCCGGCCAACGCCACGGACACGTTCTTTCGGCCAGACCAGATCCGCCAGATCCTTTCCGCAGGCTGGGGAGTCATCAGCTATCGGCAGAATACAGACTTGTTCGTGCAGGCGTGGCACTGGAATCCGAAAGGCGAGTGGAGCGACCCTCGAGGCAAGGGATACTTTGTCGGGGACGCGAATCCGTCCAAGGAACAGATTCGCCATTCCTATGGATACTCGCTGCCGCATCGGGGCTTTACGCGGAATGGTGGCACGGAGTTCGACGGATTTTCTCGTATGGATGACGGCTCCCTCGACACGTATTGGAAAAGCAATCCCTATCTGACCAAAGATTTTACGGGCGAGGATGACGCCCTGCATCCGCAGTGGGTGGTGATCGGTCTGGAGAAGAATGAGATCGTGAATGCAATTCGGATCGCCTGGGGCGAGCCATATGCACGGGTTTATGAAATCCAGTACTGGGTCGGAGATGGCGATGCCATGGACGAGCCAACGCGGGGAGTGTGGAAGACATTTCCCGGCGGCACGATTACCGACGGGAAGGGCGGCATGAATCGTCTCCGGCTCAGCGAGTCGCCGGTCGAGACCAGATTTGTGAGGGTTCTGATGGATGAATCTTCGAACACATGCGACAGTCACGGCCCGGGCGATCGGCGAAATTGTGTTGGGTATGCGATTCGGGAAGTCTACCTGGGTAGTCTAAGTGCCGATGGCGAATTCCATGACGTGATGCATCACGCTCCCGATCAAAAACAGACGCTCACTCTCTGTTCTTCGGTGGATCCCTGGCATGAAGCATCGGACTTGTATGATGCTCCCGACCGCATGGAATCCGGCGATCAGCCAGGGTTTGATCTGTTCTTTACCAGCGGCATCACACGCGGTTTGCCGGCAATCATTCCGGTCGCGATGCTCTACAGCACTCCGCAGGACGCCGCCGCGCAGATGACCTACATCAAGAAACGGAACTACCCGGTGTCGTACATTGAGATGGGAGAAGAACCGGATGGTCAATATATGTCGCCGGAGGATTACGGCGCCCTATATCTGCAGTTCGCCACAGCGCTGCACAAAGTCGATCCGGACTTCAAGTTAGGTGGGCCGGTGTTCGAGGGAGTTACCGAGGATATCAAAGTCTGGCCCGACGCGCAGGGCAGAACCTCATGGCTTGGACGCTTCCTCGATTACTTGAAGGGGCGCGGCCGGTTGCAGGATCTCGCATTCATGTCATTTGAGCATTATCCCTACGATGGTTGCGACACGCCTTGGGAAGATCTGTACCGGGAACCTCAACTGATCATGCACATCATGAAAGTATGGCGCGATGACGGATTGCCGCCGGGCATTGCTTTGCTGGATACGGAGACGAACGATCACGGCGGTGAAGCTGCGGTCGATATTTTCGGCGCGCTCTGGCTGGCGGACTCGTTCGGCGGCTTCCTGACGGCGGGAGGGCAGTCGACGCACTACTATCACGACCTTCCATATTCTCCGCCCCATCCAGCCTGCGCAAACAGCTGGGGCACCTACCACATGTTCATGGTCGATGATCACCATCAGATCCGGCAGCGGACCTCGCAGTACTACGCGGCGCGACTTATCACACAGGAGTGGGCGCAGCCGGTTGACGCCGATCATCGCTTGTTTGTAGCGTCGAGCGATGTGCATGACAACCAGGGAAACATCTTGATCACGGCATATCCTTTGTTGCGTCCCGATGGCCAGTGGTCACTAATGCTGGTCAACAAAGATCACGACCACTCGCATGGAGTAACGATCGAATTTGACACTGCTGACAACAAGACACAAGGCTTTACCGGCGACGTCACAATGATTACTTTTGGCAGAGAGCAGTACCAGTGGCATGCGGCACGAAAACAGGGGCACGCGGACCCAGACCATCCTCCCGTCAAGACTGTCATTCGGGTCACTCACGACACGACCTACACCCTGCCGGCGGCATCACTTACGATACTTAGAGGAAATCTGCAGTAACTCGGCCGTCTGCAAGTCGGTGCGCTGACCCATCCCATCTCATTCGCCGCGGTGCCCAATTCCTGAGCCTAAGCAGTGATTTCCACGCCGGGGTTTGATTTGCTGAGCGAAGACCTGGAGGATAATCAGGAGAAGAGCGGGAGACAAAAACGGCGGACATCTGGCGAAGTTCAGCCTGACGGCAACGCAGTCCATTCTCCACTTGCATTCGTTCGCAGCGGGAGACACAACAGCAGTGAAATCCGGCTACGGGCTAAGTGTCCAATTCGCGCCCGCACATTCCAATCGCGAGTCCACGAGCATTTCGATCCGGAGACAAGCGCGGATAGCTCGTCCGGTGCAGTTCGAGGTGGCGAAACGATAGTGCAGGCGGCCTCTAAGGCTGCTATACCCGGCCGGCTGGTCGATCGATCGGTGAAATTGGTCGCCAGTCGACCTACAGCTTGAAGATCCGTTCCATCAGCAGCCATTTCTCTCCCGGTTTTGCCTGCGGAAGCGGTTTTTGAAATTTCCACATGAGCGCTTCCCACTGGCGAACCTTTTCATTTGCGAGATCGGCTTTCATCTTCGCTTCAAACGAAAACTGATCATCCACTTCCAGGATCATGAAGAGGCGTGTGCCGAGCAGATAAATCTCGGCGTCCCGAACGCCTGATTCTCGCAGGCTGGACGCGATCTCAGGCCAGATGTGCTCATGATGGCGCTTGTATTGGGCGATCAGAGAAGGATCGTCTTTCAGATCGAGAGTGAGACAGTAGCGTCGACTCATTCGGCTTCGCTCGCAGCCACAGTGGAGATCAAGGGCTGGGTTAGGAGGCTTGGCTTGTGGCCGCGTAGTCCAAAGTAGAGGACGTACGCATGACAAATCAGCGGCACGATGAATGCGATTTGGATGTTGCTAAGATCAGAAATCCTGCCCATCGCTGCCGGAACAATCGCACCTCCGATGATCGACATGACCAGAAGCGAGGACCCCAGCTTTGTCGAGTTCCCGAGACCTTTCAGTCCAAGCGCGAAGATTGTGGGGAACATGATCGAATGGAAGAAACCGACCGCGACCAGGCACCAAATAGAAATGCTGCCAGAGGCAAGCACAACCACCAACAAACACGCGAGTGCCGAGCCGGCAAAAATACTCAGTAGGGTAGAAGCTTCCACGCGCTTCATGATCGCGGATCCGGTGAATCGGCCAGTCATGAATCCAAACATGTGCCATTGCAGGTAGTGAGCGGCCATTTTTTCGTGCGTCCCCGCGATCGAGTGTTCGGCAAAGCGGATGATGAAGCTGGCGACGCCGACTTGCGCCCCCACGTAGAAAAACTGCGCGATCACGGCCTTGACCAGGTGTCCGTATCTCCAGATACTGTTGAATTTCTGTTCCTGGGCGGGCGCAGAGGTCTTGCCCTCCGGTTCGCGGATTTCCGGCAGATGAGAAAAATAGATCAGCGCCGCCACTGCCAGAAAGATCGCGGTGATCACGAGGTACGGCACCTTCACCATGCTCGCTTCCGCTGCGCGATAAGTCGCCAGTTGCGCAGGGCTCAAAGCGGCCAGTTCCGCAGGGGTGTGCTCGATTCCCGACAAAATAAAAGCGGCTCCAAGGATTGGAGTGACGACCGCTCCCACCGAATTGAACGACTGCGCAAGATTGAGGCGGCGTTCGGAACTTTGTGGCGGACCGAGTATGGTGATATAAGGATTCGCCGCCACCTCGAGGAAGCACTGGCCGCACGCCATCACAAAAAGAGCGAATAGAAAGAAACCATAAATACGGATGGATGCGGCTGGGATAAACAGAAAGGCTCCTGTCGCGCAGGCCAGCAGGCCGATCAGGATGCCTTTTTTGTAGCCCAACCGCTGCATGACCCATCCTGCAGGCAGAGCGGCCAGAAAATATCCCCCAAAAAACGCGGATTGAATCAGCGACGATTGAAAGTCCGTCAGGCCAAATGCTTTCTTCAGATGCGGAATGAGAATGTCGTTGAGATTGACGCCGATGGCCCACAGAAAGAACAGACTTGTCACCAGCACGAAGGGCAGCAAGTATCGGCGTTCGGTCAACGGCGAGGATGAGGTCATTTCGCTTGTCCTGTATCTGGCGTCCTAAGTCAGAGCGCGATCGAGATGAACGTACCCGCCGTCCACGAACAGATGCTGACCCGTGATGTGGCTGGATCGCGGAGAGATTAGGAACGCGACCATAGCGGCAATTTCGTCAGGCGTTGTCATCCTTCTTCCCAGCGGGATTTTTTCTGTAAGCAGGTTCAGTTTCTCCTCTGGATTTGGAAACGTACTCAACCATTGCCGGTAAAGGGGCGTCATGACTTCTGCCGGCACGACGGCATTTACGCGGATGCCGTGGTTCAGCAGTTCTGTCGCCCATTCGCGGGTCAGCGCCAGAATCGCGCCCTTGGATGACGCATAGCCGGAAGTTCCTCCCTGACCCGTGATTGCAGTCTTCGAGCCGATATTGACGATGCATCCTTGCGACTGTTTCAGGTGCGGAAGCGCGTAGTGCGCCATATTGTAGTAGTGAAGCAGGTTTCTCTCGAGCGACTTGACGTATGCTTCCGGATTTCCGTTCTCGAGTCCGACGCGATCGTTCACGCCGGCATTGTTGACGAGCGCGTCAAGCCGACCGAACTCACGAATCGTTTCTTCGATTGCGTTGCGGCATTTTGTCGGTTCGGATAGCTCGGCGCAAATCAGCAAAGCTCGGATCCCGGCTAAGCGCGAATTTTCTGCCAGTCTTTGCCCGGCTGCTGCGTCGCGATCTACGATTACGGGGACGGCACCTTCTTGCCCGGTGGCCTTGGCGATCGCAGCGCCGATCCCTTTCGCACCGCCGGTGATCACCACCACCTTGTCTTTAAGAAGCAGATCCATGGGATAAACCTTTACCGCGCCAGTCCGTAGAATTCGATCGCGTTAAGCCCAAAGATTTTCTCTCGCACCCGGGTTGGAAGTCGAACCATGTATTGCTCCACCGACTCTCGTACCTGACGATGGGTTGCCGCCAGCAGGCAGACCGGCCAGTCCGATCCGAAAATGAGTCGATCGGGCCCGAAAATGTCGAAAGCAACATCAAGATAAGGTTCGAACTCAGCCGGCCGCCAATTGCTCCAGTTGGCTTCGGTCACAAGACCGGAAATCTTGCAATAAAGGTTCGGACTGCCAGCCAGCCGGCGAATTTGCCCTGCCCATGCGTCAATTTCGCCGGTTCGAATTGAGGGCTTGGCCATGTGATCCAGGACGAATTTCTGCTGGGGAAACTTGTTGACGAGTTCAATCGCGGCCGGAAGTTGTCGCGGATAGATCAGGATGTCGAAAGTGAGATCGAAATGTTTTAGTCTGGCGATGCCGCGGCAAAAATCCTCGCGCAACATGAAACGATCATCCGGCTCCGATTGCACGATGTGCCGCAATCCCCGCAGTTTCGTGAACGGCCGAAAATGGGCCAAACGCTCCGGCAGCTTCGCGGAAGAAAGATCCAGCCATCCAACCACTCCCGTGATCCAATTGTGCCGTGCGGCGAGGCTCAGCAAAAATTCTGTTTCGGCTTCCGATTGGTCGGCCTGGACTGCGACACAGCCATCGATTCCATTTGCACGCAATTCCTTGATCAGATCGTCGGGCAGAAAATCTCGCTTGAGAATCGACATCTGGTCCGTGATCCAGCCATCTCGTTGCGGATTGTATTTCCAGAAATGCTGGTGGGCGTCGATGTTCATGATTCCAGTCTCGGCAATTCGCGAACGCTTTAGCCATGAAGGTTCAAAAAGCCGCCATCGATCGGATAATCGACGCCGGTGATGAACGCCGCTTCGTCGGAGCATAAGAAAAGAGCAAGCGCTGCCACTTCTTCTGGCTCGCCCATCCGTCCCACGGGCTGCGCGGCGGACAGATTGGCAAACATCTCTGCTTCGTGGCCGGGATAGTGTTTTTGTAAATAGGCGTCGACGAATGGAGTGTGAACGCGGGCCGGCGAAATGCAGTTGCAGCGGATTTTATGTGAGAGATAATCGCGCGCCACGGAATATGTCATCGAGACGACCGCGCCCTTGCTCATCGAATAGGCAAAGCGATCGGCA
>JASHRE010000705.1 GCA_030037515.1 Candidatus Sulfotelmatobacter sp. | reverse complement strand
GGCGCGTTGGCCGGAGGCGGCAAGGGCGCGGCGATTGGAGGAGCGGCCGGCGCCGGCGTTGGTGGGGGTGTGCAGGCTGCGTCGAAGAGCCAGCAGATCAAGCTGCCTTCGGAAACGGTGCTGAACTTTACCCTTCAGGCGCCCATCACGGTCGAGCGCGCGCCCACTCCGGATGCGAACCGGCCAAAGCTGAGCAGTTCGCAGTAACTCGGAAAGGCCAAGGCGCCCTCGCTAAGCGACGGCCGAACCGGCTGCTTCAAGCGCTGATACGACTTGGTTTGTGATCTACATCCTCGCGCAGGTTTCGCGTACACTCTCGGTTACCGTTTGTGACGATGCTCTCTCTCGCTGCTCTTCTGCACACTTGCAACGACGGTTTGCGGCTTGGCCGCTGCCTTGAGACCGCTTATGCGTGTAATGAAATTGTGATCATCGACCACGGTTCAACCGACGACACCCTGCACGTGGCCCAAGAATTTGGCGCGAAGATCGTTCATGCCGATTCGGAAACCGGCACAGCTCAGGGGGTCAGACCGGTAGGGCCGGTTGCGGCGCAGTGGGTGCTTTGCCTTGATCCTCGGGAATCGCTGAGCGAGGCACTGGCCGCAAGCTTGCTGGAATGGAAGTGGAACCAGGCTGACAATCCAAGTTTACGCGCCTATTCCCTGCTGCTTCGGGAAGAGAACGCACGCGGCTGGGTCGAGAATCCCGTCCCGCAAACACGGCTCGTTCCGGCGAAATGGGACCGATGGAACGGCCGCTTTCCCGAGAGCCATCCATCCTCGGCCACACTCGAAGGCAAGCTGCTGCGATTCGCTTTTCCGTGAAGCCATAAAGACTCAGTCCTCGACAAGCACCTTCAGCCGGGCAGGAATGCCTGGTCCCAGTGCGCCGAGATGCCGGCGAGGTAATCTCGCATTCTTTCGATAGGGCGGGGGTCAGCTGGGTGCAGCCGTTCGGGGCCGGCCCGCGAGCTGTGCACCACACCTGCACGCTTCAACCCCGCCAGATGCTTGGAGACGGCCGGGCGCGTCCTTTTCGAGCCGTGCGTAAGTTGCGAGATGGAACGAGGCCGGCGGAAAGCCGCGCGAGTTCAGACTGAGGGCGTTTCCTACGGTTTGGGCGCGGCATAGCTCCCAATGTTCTTCATCTGTATCGTTCAGCCGCCTTGGTTGCGGTGGAAGTCCTCGAGACGGAGATCCTGAGGCAGCGGGTCGAATCCTGGCTCTGTGGCCTGCACCCGGGTGCCGCTTCGGGTCTTTTCCAAGCGAAATTCGGCGAGGGTGATGGGATCGTCAGGACTGGGCGAATGGTCTGCAGCGTGGAGTGATTTGGGATGGGCCAGGTGAAGGAAAAAGCCGCTCCGGGTCCATTTTCTGCACGGTAGCTTCCCCTTGCCCGTGTACATAACCGGGGCATGTAATATGGCCGGGCGAGATCTGTGCAGGCATAAACGGACCGTCGAGCTTAACCCGAAACCACTCACCCAATTCGCGATCCGTCAGCGCGCGCCAGACGCGGGAAACGGATGCGTTCAGCTCAAGCTGCTTTTCGATTCGATGGCTACAATCCGCAACCTCAAGGTTGCACATTAGGCGACGGCAAAATAAATGCAACTTTATGGTTGCACAACAGATGAGCTCAGCAATAGACATAGGCCGGATATCCTGGAAGAGTATTCCGGATCCCGGCCTAGGCTTACATCAACTTGAATTGAAATTGGATGCCCCGACTTCCGGTGGGGTGTCCCAGGTCCCGCTACATTTGCGAGACCCGGGAATCGTGATCCAAGTCAGTTAGTTGCTGGAGTTGGAAGCAGTGGTTGTTGCCGGAGCCGCCGGATTTGTTACTCCGTACCGCGACAGGCGCGGGAAGAACGGCGTCACTTCAAACGGCATCTTGTCGCGCGCCGACGTGATGGCGACCGGAGCCGTCCTCACCATCTCCGCTTTGTCGTCCCAGGGATTGATTTTCACGCGCCCGCCCAGAGGCAGAGCCGCGATCTGATCCAGCTTGTTGTTGTCGAGCGCCGGACCCTGCGATTCGAGAGCCGACAGGCGCGTAACCGTGCCATTTTCCGCCAGCGGATTGCCCAGGTGCGTAGTGAGCAGAGCGCCCAGGGCAGGAGCGCGTTGCTGCAAGGCTTTCAGGAACAAGCCGACATTGTCGAGTTTCTGCGCGTACGGCGAGTTCTTTAGCAACTCGATCGCCTTCTTGTCAGCGGCCTGCTCTTCCTCGGGAATGTGCTTGAATCCCAGGTTTTCGTAGGTCGCATCGTCGGAGAACAGCATACGGTCGTTGAACGCGTACTTCGAACCCAGGTTGTGCCCGAGCACGATGTGCGCCAGTTCATGCGCAAGCACAGCGGCCAGGCTGGCCTCGTCGGGCAGCACGTCGATCAAGCCCCGGCTGATCACGATCGTGTTGCCTACGCTGAATGTTTCCAGCGGAGAGGTTAGCAGCACGCGGGTTCGCACCGGCCGCGGCAGATCGATATTGTTGGTGACCTCAAGATTGTTGACGACCGTCTGAAGAATGTGGTCGACGTCGCCTTCGGGAGCGAGCAGGCCGGCATAGGTGAGACGTTCGATGACGTTGTCTTCCGCCTGCTGCTGCCAAACGCGTTCTGCTTGCAGCGGAGATGCATCCTGCGCAGCAGTGCTTTCATCTTTTACGCTGTCGACGCGGATTTGCGTCAATTCATCCTCGGCGCCACCCTTCTTCAGATCGTAGCCCCAGATGCGCGTCTGCGCTTTGAACGCCAGTTTGTTCTTCACGCCGGCGCTGAAGTCGCCTTCTTCGCTGTAGATGAACGCCGGCACCCAGTAACCGGGAATCAGATTCAGTCGCCAGCTGTCCATGTGGAAGAAATACGAATTGCGCGGCGCCGGAACGTAAGTGCCGTTCAGGCGGACGATGTTGAATCCCTGATCTTCGACCCAGATGCGGCCCAGGAAACGTCCGCGGCCAGATTTCGGTTTGGGAGTCACGTCGAACACGAGGCAGCGCACTTCGCCCAGAAATTCGCGGCGCACGTAATGGAATTCGTAGTGTTCGCGGTCGAAATCGGTGCGGTCGGCGTAAACCATCCAAGAGAATCCGAGAGGCTGATACTGCACCTTGTAAAGCTTGTGGAAGCCTCCCAGCAGCTTTTCCTGCATGCCCATCACGCCGCCTTTATCGTCTTCCTTCAGATAGTCCTTGCGGTCGACCGTTTCGCCCATATCCATGCGGCCGAGGAAATAGTGGTCTTGGGCGGGAACCGGGCCGAGTTGCGGATCGCTGGTCAGGTTTTGCAGATACGTCTCGACCACGGGCGTGCGGTTCGCGAGAGTTTTGATCAGAGCGTGCTCGTGCGCGATGAAGAGCGTTACGACCTGGTCCATGGTGGTGGGAGCGGTCTCAGGCGCCGGCGGGGCAGGAGTCGCGGGCGCGGCCGGAGCCGACTGCGACGCCTGGGTTGAAGTCGCCGACTGAGCGGCTGCATCCTGTGCCAGAGCGGGCGTTTCTGAGGGAGCAGAAGGTTGTGCCGTCTGCGCGGCAGCGCTCATTGACCCAAACAGTGACGACGCCAGCATTGCCGCAATGAGTGTCCAATTCGAGGTGCGCATGACTCTCTCCTAAAGCCAGTTGTCAGTTGCCAGTTGCCAGTACCCAATGACCGTTTGCAACCTGCAACGACCGTTTTCCCTTCGAAATCCTTAGTGCCTAACGTCAATCTTCAATCCCAAGTCGTTTGGTCGCCGCGGTTTTTGATGGCAACTGCTCTAATACGCCATCTGAAACACAACGTGCACGACCGCCGTCGAATCGACCGGCTGTCCGTTGCGCAGCGCCGGCTTGAAGCGGATCTTGTTCGCAGCCGTCGTGGCTGCTTCGTCGAGTCCATGTCCCAAGCCGCGGACGACACGGTTAACACGTAACGTGCCGTTCGCATAAAAAGTCATCTCCAGCAGCACTTCGCCTTCAAGCTTCAAGCTGCGGGCCTCATCGGTGTAGACCGGATTTGGCTTGTACGTAATCTCGACCGGAGTTGTTGGCGCGCCGGTATCGGCCGCAACGATTTTCGGTCCACCATGTACAACCTGCTCAGATCCAAATCCGCCCGTCGAAACTCCCTGGCCGTTGCTGCGTCCATCGCCTCTGCCGCCCGTGGCAATGCCGCTGCCGAAATCAGCGCTGGCGACAGTTCCCTTGATTCCCTTCGCTCCACCCGATCCGTTGCCCTGTCCGGGACCGGCGGGCATGTCAAACGATCCCAGCGAGGCCGCATACAGCTTTGCGTTCGGTTTGCCATTTCCGGGCAATCCGTGGGGATCGCCAAAGCCTCCGGTTTGAACTTTCTCGACGGGAGCATTTACCGTAGGCGGGGCGGAGCTTCCCCCGAAATCTCCGGTGTGAACCAACTGCGGACGCGCCCCACCGGCCGCCATTTTTATTTGCGGAGCAGCAAACTGATTGACCACGACTTTCGGCGCTTCCGCCGGCTGCTGCGGAACTTGGTGATGCACCACCTCGCGCGGCACCACCAGCTTCGGCTGCTCGAAAACGGGTAGCTTCACCGCGGGCAGCAGCCTGGGTTTGAGCTTAGGTACTTCGGTTTTGATCGGCGCCGGCTCGGGCCGCAGCGACGGCAGGGGAATCAATTCCGTCACGTGATATTGCCCGAGCTGGAGTGTTTCCGGCAGGATAAGGCTTAGGTTGATGAAGATGATCACTACGAGCGTCACCAAACCGTAGCTCGTCGCGAGCGCACGCTTGTCGATTTTGCGTTCGGGCAAAAGTCCTAGCTTATATCCGCGGTAAGGTGTCGCCATCGCAATTTGCTCCATTGGGACCCGGGATGGGGAGAAACGCCGGGAACTTTGGAGTCTTAAAAATACGGGAGACCGGACAGGGGGTAAACGTGTCCACGGCTCTTGACCTTAGGTAACAGCAGCGATGCTCTTTCGGGAAGGCGGCCCAGAATGGTCCAGGGATGGGCGCTTTGGCCGGTAATTTCGGGAGATCATCGGAGAAAGAGGGAAAGAAAGGGATAGCAGGGAGAGAGTTTCTGCCTGTTATCTGTAGCCTCCGGGGTGAAGATTTTATGTGGTTGTTCTCGCCGAGCAATTTCGCCTGGCAGCAAACGCGAGAAACACAGGAACACCGGCGAGAATCACCAGCAATCCGTAGCCGGAATTTGGCCAGTTATTCTTGAAGGTGTAGGCCAGCAACGCCGCGGCAACAGCCACGAACAGTGCCGGCACAACCGGATATCCGGGCATGCGGAATGGACGTTCCGCACTCCGATCACGCCC
>JASHRE010000704.1 GCA_030037515.1 Candidatus Sulfotelmatobacter sp. | reverse complement strand
CGAGATGGGCGAGCCGGAATCGAAGGACTTGCATGCGGAAGTTGCACAGCGAGTCGAACAAAGCGGGCTCTTCTGGATCTCAACCACTGAGCTCAAAGGCAAAACCTGGTTTCGCATCAATCCGGTGAACTTCCGAACCCGGCAAGAGCATATGGAGGGACTGTTCCAACTGCTCCAGCAAGAGTGCCGCGCAGTGTTGCACCGGAAACGCGTGGCGAGCCACTCGGTTTAGAAGCGCATCCCCAAGAGAGCATCTTCTGTCGCGAAACACAATTTGCAGGGAACCTACGCCCATTCTGTCATTGCTCCGCGCTGTGGATATTCAGAAGCTGCAGGAACACAGATCTGACTCCAAACTTCGAAGGGAACCTTTGTGATCCACGACCAGCGGCTGACCACGATTTGATCGCGGTTCAATAGACCGTGCCTTCTTCTGGGGAGGGAAACCTTGCAGCCGGGCGCAAAAAGGGACTTGACGTCACGATATCTGACAGCGTTATATATTGCAATGAGATATATCGGAGCGAAACTATTCGAACGAGAATTGAAGAAAGGCAGCACGGAACTGCTCATCCTCTCGCTTATCGAGCACCGCCCACGTCACGGTTATGAGATTAGCAAGTTGATCGAACAACGATCGGAGGGGCTCCTCAAGTTCAATGTGGCCTCTTTCTATCCATTGCTTTATCGGCTCGAGAAGCGGGGATTCATCACAGGGCGATGGGTCGAAAAGGAGGGACAACGCAGACGGCGCTACTATCAGCTCACAGCCGAAGGGAAGAAGGTGTTGAAAGACCAGCGCAGCTGCTGGGCCGATTTTGTGCATGCAATCAGCCGAATCACGGAGGGGGAACATGCCTGACTGGTCAGAAGAAATCCGTGCGGCGCTGGCAGGACTCGATCTCAGCCCTGCTCAGGAGGCGTCGGTTGCAGACGAACTGGCGCAGCATCTGGAAGACCGCTATGAGGAGTTGATAGGCGACGGTCGGGACGCTCCGGAAGTCCTTCGATTGCTTCGGGACGAGTTGAATCATGGTCGACTTGTCGCCGAGATGAAAGAGCTTCTGCCTCCAGCTCCGGACGCAATATCGCTGGGCCAGGACGAACACGAGAAACTGCTCGCCGGGTTGGGAAATGATCTGCGTTACACGATACGGAAACTGCGCCTCAACCCTGGTTTCACGGCAGTGGCGATCCTCTCCCTGGCGCTCGGGATCGGCGCCAATACCGCCATTTTCGAACTGCTCGATGCGGTTCTGCTTCGAACCCTGCCCGTACCGTCTCCTCAGCAGCTGGCCAACATCCGGGAGATCCATGGCGGGCGGATCGGCGACACAGTCGCTCGTCAGAAGAACTTCTCCTTTGCCTTGTGGCAGCAAATACAGCAACAGCAAAAAGGTTTCTCGGGAATCGCCGCGTGGAGCACAGAAGCATTTGACCTTGGGCAAGGTGGCGAAGCGCACTACATACAGGGCATGTGGGTCAGCGGAGGCTTCTTCCGTACTCTTGGCATCGAGCCCTTCCTGGGTCGCTTGCTCACAGAGAGCGACGACTACCGCGGATGCGGAATGCGAGCTGTGGTCATCAGCTACGCCTTTTGGCAGCGAGCATTTGCAGGCCGCGCGGATGCGGTTGGCGGTAAGCTCTCCCTCGATGGACATCCATTTGAAGTAATCGGTGTTACACCCGCGAGTTTCTACGGACTTGAAATCGGGCGCAATTTCGACGTCGCCGTGCCTCTGTGCAGCGAACCCGCAGTTCGTCCGGAAGGCTCATGGACAGAGAGCGGGACCACCTGGTGGCTGGACGTCATCGCGCGATTAAACGACGGCTGGACCCTTGAAAGGGCAGACGCTCAACTCTCATCAATTTCTTCCGGGATATTCGCCGCAACACTTCCCCCAGAGTATGACGCCGCTGCCAGAAAAGACTATATGCGCTTCGGGCTCAAGGCAGAACCGGCAGCCACAGGTGTCTCCGAGCTTCGGGCCCAGTATGCCGATCCCCTGCGGGCACTTCTGGCGATTTCGGGTCTTGTCCTGTTGCTGGCTTGTACGAATCTTGCCAATCTGATGCTGGCCCGAACTGGTGCGCGGCAACGTGAGATAGCATTGCGACTTGCGTTGGGGGCTTCCAGACCCCGTCTGCTCCGTCAACTGTTCACCGAGAACATCTTCCTGGCGCTGGCTGGCGCCGCAGTTGGGTTGATGTTGGCTCAGGTCCTCGGAAGAGTTCTCGTCGCCTTTATTGGCAACTCGGAAAATCCGGTATTCCTTCCGCTTTATCCGGATATGCGCGTGCTCCTGTTCACAGTTGCTGTCGCGTTGCTGACCTGCCTCTTGTTTGGCGTCGCGCCCGCCGTCCGTGCCGGGCGTGTCGATGCGGGTACGGTCATGAAAATGAATGGGCGCGGCGTCATCGCCGGACGCCAGCATTTCCTGCTGCGAAGAGGGCTGATTGTTTCGCAAGTTGCTTTGTCGCTCGTTCTCCTGTTTGCAGCTCTGCTCTTCGTGCGGACATTCCGGAACCTTGTGACTCTGAACCCGGGCTTTCGCCAGGATGGAGTGCTGGTGGCAGATTTCGATTTCTCCGCCCTCGATATTCCGCCCCAGAACCGCACTCAATTCAGACGGGAGCTGCTGACGAGCCTCAGGAATACTGTCGGAGTCATTTCTGCCGCCGAGACCTCGATCATTCCCCTGCACGGCGACGGGTGGAACGAGTTCATCGATATTCCGGACCAGGGAATCTCCCGCCAACTCGTGTACTTCAACGCTGTGAGTCCTGGTTATTTTCAAACCCTCCGGATTCCGTTGCTCGCTGGAAGGGACTTTGACGACAGCGATACGGCAAGCTCGCCTGAGGTGGCGGTCGTGAACGAACGTTTTGCCCACGCTTATCTCGGAAACTCAGATCCCATCGGAAGGACGTTCCGGCTACGCCAGGATGGAGGCAAGCCCGATCGCATCTACCACATCATCGCGCTTGCAGCAGATACCAGATATCGTGACATCCATGATGAACCCACGCCAATCGTTTTCGTTTCTCCTTACCAGACGGCCGATGGCGGTACGGACTCCACATTCGTGGTGCGTTCCAACGAGGCGCCGTCGTCTTTGATTCTGTCGTTGAAAGATACCGCGGCAAAGAACAGTCCGGAGATTGTATTGACCTTCAGTATTTTGAGAACATCAATTCTCGAGAGACTCACCCGGGAACGCCTGATGGCCACGCTATCCGGTGTCTACGGCGCGCTCGCCACAGTCCTCGCAATGGTGGGCATCTACGGGATCATTTCTTACATGGTGCTTCGGCGTAGCAGCGAGATGGGACTTCGGATCGCTCTCGGAGCGCAAAGGACGAGTGTGGTTGGCATCGTGTTGAGCGAGGCCCTGGGATTGGTCGCCGGAGGCCTTGTGGTGGGCACCGGCATCGCGATTGCCTGTGCGAGGACAGTGCGAACGTTGCTTTACGGGATCCAACCCATCGATCCAATGACCTTGCTTGTCGCGGCCGGAGGTCTTCTGACCATCGCGCTCGCGGCGAGCCTGCTTCCGGCAATTGAGGCCGCTTCGGTCGATCCGATTCAGGCGCTCCGCGAGGAATGAGGCAGGAAACAGGACCGGCAGCCCACGTAGCTCCAATGGTAACCGCGAAGCGATGGTCGTTGGTCTCGAAAGTTCGCAGGTTCAATTTGCGGTGCCCAGCCTTCAAAAACCGCGAAGGCTGGGCAGCCAATTGATGCGCGATTCATGCCTAAAGACCAAGACCCGGACCGCCCCTGCGGACGAGCGCAAAAGCGCGGAATTCACCGGCACTTTTCCCAAACTTTGAGCCGCGTCGTAATCCGACACTGCTTCTTCAGCCTTTGAGCGAGACTAGACCTCCCAGAGCGGGGTCGGAGAAACTGTCTGTTCCGGTCTCAACGTGACCTGCCAGCCGGTAATTGAAAGTCGAGTCTGCCGCCACCGTCACGATCAGGTCGTACCAGCCGAAGAACTGTTGCAGAGAAACCGTATCTTCAAGCGTATGGTTCGGCTGGAGAGGCCGCGTGACCGAATCGCCGGTGTAGGCATCCAGCACTGTAACTTCGGCTGGAGCGGCCGAGACATTGGTGATTTTCCACTCGATTGAGCCGAAATCTTCTCTGTAATATCGAGTGAACACGTCGAGAACTGCCGCACCCGACCCGATGCTGCCTGGAAGTAACGCACGAATCCATTGGGACCGTAAACCGACAGATCGTAAGACGTCGTAACGTTCCATGTGTCCGACAGCTCCTTGCCCGGCTCTACGGTGTAAGTGCGAACCAAGTCTGAAGGGTTGCCGGATCGCACCTGAAACACCACAGCCGCCTGGCCGGTGTTGAAAAAAGTTAGCAGGACCGCATTTGCAGAAGCATTGACGGTTGCGTGAACGTTGAATTCATAGGGCAAGGCGCGGGCGGGCCGCACCCCTTGTTCCTGCGGCGGAACACCGAGAGTCACAGTGCCCAGCGAGGGAATGAAGGTGTTGACGTTTCCTCCCGCGAGTTCGTCGGCAGGTGGCAAGAAAGTGTTAGTGTTCGGCAGACTAGGCTGTTTGTCATTCGGACTGGCAAAGTTAAACATTGACGTCAAGTCACCAGCCACAGCGCGCCGCCAGGGAGAAATGTTGGTTTCAAAAACTCCAAATCGCTTCTCGATGAACTGGACTACCGACGTGTGATCGAGCACTTGCGAATTGACGTAGCCTCCTTTGCTCCAGGGGGAGATCACCAGGAGCGGGACCCGCTGGCCGAGACCGATCGGCCCGCTCACGAAGCCCTCAGGCTCGCCGCTGGCTGTCACAATCTCGTTTTCGATGCTGACCGTGGACGCCCCATATGCCGCAGAAGCAGGCACGGTTGGCGGCAGGATGTGGTCGAAACTCCCGTCGGCCTCGTCGTAATTCACGATGAGGACGGTTTTGCTGAATACCTCCGGATTCGACACCAGGACGTCGAGGACCTCTGAGATGTACCACGCGCCGTAGTCGACCGGCCAATCCGCATGTTCCGTGTAACCGGCGGGCCCCACGATCCAGGAAACTTGCGGAAGTTTTCCGCTTTGCACATCGCCGCGGAATTCGTTGAACAGCTGCTTGGCCCAGGCTAACCAGTCCTGGTTCGACGCTCCCGACGCTGGGAGGCTATTGATGATTTCCGTTCCCGTGCACGCGTTGTTAAACAGCGGCGAGTCCGTCGGGGCATTCAGGTACTGATTGAAATAAAGCACCGGATTGTCGGTAAAGTTTCCGGCGAAGGAGTTGCCTGTGCCGTCTCCGAAATCGGGTGAGAAGGTCGACCCGGCAAGATCCTGATAGATCTTCCAACTCACTCCGGCGGCTTGCAGCACTTCGGGAAAGGTCTTGAACGTCCAGTACGCGTTGTTGAGGCTGAGCCCGTTGTAGGTCATCGGCCCGGCACCCTGACCGTCAGTGCCGCCAGGTCCCAAGTTGCTCAAATTCCCGACACAGCCCGACCACAGATAAGTGCGATTCGGGTTGGTCGGCCCCATGATCGAGCAGTGGTAGGCATCCCCGACACTAAAGGCGTCCGCCAGGGCGTAGTGGAAGGGAATGTCTTCGCGGGTTAGGTAAGACATCACCATGGGACCATTCGTCGATGGCCAACTGTCATACTGACCCTGATTCCAGCAAGAGTGGGTGGCTTCCCAACTATGATTGGTTCCGGGCAGATAGGTAAGACCCGGATTTCCGCCATCAGGATTCACGCGGAACGGCGGAATCACATCCACGCCGTCAGACGGCCCACCCAGGTTGCCGTAGTCCGGTGGAACTGCGAATCCCGCCGCCACATTGGCAGCGCCCGCGGGTTGTAACCAGACCGGGACCGGCGTGCTGCCGCTTCCGCTCTCTAGCGGGAGATTGATCTTTATCGCGCGAGGGTCGTTGAATCCGCGCACACCGCGAAGAGTACCGAAATGATGGTCAAAAGGGCGGTTTTCCTGCATCAGAATGACGATGTGCTCAACGTCGTTAATCGATCCGGTGCGGCTGTTCGCCGCGATCTCGAGCGCTTTGGCGATGCTGGACTTCATCGTCGTTAGCGTCGCTGCGCCGGTCAAGCCCATCAACTGCATGAACGTACGCCGATTGCTATTGCTCATGGGGAGCTCCTTTCGATCGAGATTAGGTGCGGTTCGGAACCCAGCGCTGCGAGCAACCCTTGCCCGCAACATAGGCAGAAATTAGAGAGGAGCGAATGCTAGCGCAGGCAGATGAAGCTACGATGAATTGCTAATGACGGGCAGATGACAGAATTGAAAACTGATTGTTAATGATTCTTTGTGTTTCGCATACAAGTCTGGGGCGCCCATCAGAACTCTTGTTCAGAAAATTCGAAGACATGAAAGCGAGCAGACAGAAAGAATGAGCCGATCTGGGTTTGCGGAGAACACACTGCAGGTGTTTTCTGAAGTATTGCTGGAATTCGTGGTTGACTGAATGGATCGGGTATATGCGCCGAGGTCGGAAACCGTTCCGCATTTTCAGCTTGTGGAAAAAACGGCATCACGGAAGCCGCGAAATCACAATTTCATTCCTTCTCACTATAATGGCGTACCGTGCCCAGCTCCTTTGCCTCTGTGCCGATCGAGGTCGAAATAGTTCGCATCCGTGAGTTGAGCAAGGCTGGCCGCAATGTTGAAGCGCTTTCTGCGGCCGAGGCGCTGGTGACTGCCGCGCCCGGGAACCGCGACGCTCTCTATCTCATCGCTGCCAACCAGCGATGCCTGAATCGCGTCGGGGAAGCGCTCGACACATTACAGCAACTCGAGCGACAGCATCCGCACTTTAGTCTTCTCCACCAAGAACGCGGTTACTGCTACATGACGCTTCGGGATGCGCCGCGTGCGATCCAAGCTTTTTCACAAGGCGTGAGCCTCGACGCCGATTTGAAGACGAGCTGGATCATGCTTGAACGTCTGTATCAGATGACGGGGGACACCAACCGAGCGGCAAGGGCGGCCGAACAGGTGGCCCGGCTGCAATTGGACTATATCCGTACCCTGCTGCAGCAGCAGAAATATTCTGCGGCGTACGCAGTCATCGAGCCGATGGTGAAGGTCGAGCCTGGCAACCGAGATCTTGGCAGAATGTATGCGGCAGCGTGCGCCGGAATTGGACGGCACGAATCTGCGATCGAGCTGTATCGGCAACTTCTGACCGAGTCGCCGGAGTCTTGCGATTTGCAGGTGCTGCTGGGACATTCGCTCCAGGCGGTTGGACGGCAGACGGATGCGATCGAGTCCTACCGCAAAGCGGCAGCCGTCCGGCCAAGCTTCGGCGATGCCCACTGGAGCCTCGCCAATCTTAAGACGTATCGCTTCTCGGAGCAGGAGATCCAGCACATGCGTGCTGAGGAATCACGTCCGACGGCTGACCCTGTCGATCGCTACCATTTGTGTTTCGCGCTCGGCAAAGCGTACGAAGATCGCGGAGAGTATAGGGAGTCCTGGAAATTCTACGAGCGCGGTAACTCGCTCAAACACGCCGAGAGCCGCTACTCTCCGGAGATTACCGAAACCGAGATCCGCATGGAGATGGAGGTGTGCACGGCCGGGTTCTTCTCGGCGCGTGCCGGAGTTGGTGCGCCGGATGCCGATCCAATTTTCATCGTCGGGCTGCCACGATCCGGGTCAACGTTGATCGAACAGATACTCGCTTCTCATTCGCAGGTTGACGGCACGCAGGAACTGCCCGAGATTTCGCGAATCGTGCGCGGGATGGGGAGCCCTCGACGGGATCGCGGTGGGCCGTCCTATCCCGGAGTGCTTACCGACCTGGCGCCAGCGAAATTCCGAGAACTGGGCCAGCGCTATATAACCGATACGCGCCCTTACCGCGGGAGTAAACCATACTTCATCGACAAAATGCCCAATAACTTCCGCCACATCGGACTCATCCATCTCATCCTGCCGAAGGCCAAGATCATCGATGTACGACGGGAGCCTATGGCGTGCTGCTTTGGCAATCTGAAGCAGCTGTTTGCCAGCGGACAAGAGTTCGCCTACAGCGTCGAAGATGTTGCCCGTTATTACAGCAGCTATCTCGGATTGATGCGGCATTGGGATGATGTGCTTCCCGGCCGGGTTCTGCGTGTATGGTACGAAGATGTCGTGGAGGATCTGCCGGGAAACGTCCGGCGTATCCTGACCTTCTGCGGCCTTGAATTTGAACCGGCCTGCGTCGAGTTCTATAAGTTGGAGCGCGGCATTCATACCGCAAGTTCAGAGCAGGTGCGCCAGCCGATTTTCCGCGAAGGGCTCTTTCAGTGGCGGAACTACATGGCATGGCTGGGGCCTCTTAGGGACGCTTTGGGCGATGCGCTCATCCGCTATCGTGAATAGCCGGTGTGGGCGAACGCGCGGCCGAGACAAAGACCGAATTTCATGAAGATTTCATATTGGCTTGACATCCCTGAAAGACGAACTTCCTACTGCCGCGAGTGGCGTCGCTCGCGCCTCTGAAACGTCAATTTGTTTTTCCGGCTGTCTGCCCATTTCTTACGCGGAATCGGGTGTTGTGCTCCCGGCAAAAACAACGTGGGCGTCCGGACGAGGTGCCCCGTAGCGGCTAGAGCCTTGCCTTTGGGAGCGGATCGTGCAGACCGGCTTAAAGCCAGTTCCTTTCGAAACATCACCGAACAAGCGGCACTAGGGAGTTCGCCTTCGGAGTGCGCCGCACCCGAATAAACCGTTGTGTGAGATTTCCACTTTATCCGCATAGAAGTGCGTCAACAGAAATGATTTACGGATGGCTTGGCGAAGAAGATGGTTGATCTGCATACCTTCCGCTCACACCGGTGAAAAAAACAATTGGTCATGCTCGAAAACGAGCGAGGGTTCGACGGGATCGTGTGGAGTCTGGATGGCACGAAGTTCTATGTTGCCGGCGGGGCGGTGCCCGCCGTCTCTGCTGCCTCATCTTTGTTTAAGGGGGAGCGGGTGAGGAGATCACTCTCTCAGTCGGATGAGCGCTTGAGCGCAACCGGCTCCGAGACGGCGTTCGCCAACGCGTGGTGGCGATAAAAAATTGCAACCATGCCCGATAGCCAAACGACGACTGCAAGCGAGACGAAAGCACCACGCCATCCGTAGGCAATCGAAAGACGAGCGATAGTATCGCCGGCAAAAATCCCTCCCAGGTAGCCCACTCCATCAATGATGCCGGAGGTCGTCGCACTGCCTCGCTTTCCTCCAAGATCGAGTGCGATGGCCCCAGCAAAATAGGAATATGGACCGATCATCAGGAATCCAATGAG
>JASHRE010000703.1 GCA_030037515.1 Candidatus Sulfotelmatobacter sp. | reverse complement strand
ACTGATATCACGGTCTCCCCCGATGGCGACTGGCTGGCGGTGATTTATAGCGCCGGCGGCAACGCGTCTGTTGCCGTCTTTTCCATCGATGGTTACGGAGCCTTGACCCAAGTGGCCACGTCAAGCGCGCCGGGAGTTTCAGCCTTCAGCGGCGTAGCCTTCAGCCAGTAACAAGGTGCCGCGTTGCACCGCCCGACGGATGACAACCTGTGTGCTTCCGCCGGGCGGTGCCGCAAAGACTGCAAAGCGCCGCACAAGGCGCAGCTGAGGCTGGATTGGGAAACAGGTTCACGTCACCGTCCGCCGAGAAAGTAAGCGCCGCTGTTCGGGCGCGACCCGGTCGGCATTGCCGCACCTTCCAATACCAATCAGTTGGTAGTGGGACGGGTTGTCGCAGATGGCAGGGGAAACCGCGGGGCTTCTGCAATCCGGCCGCTCGCGGCCACCGAAACCCGCTTCAAAACGGCTTTTCAAGATTCAGGGGGCCAGGTGTTGACAGCGGTGGAGGAAGGATTCTAGAGTCAACTGGTGCGAGAAGGTGAGGCAAAGACATGTTTCGCGGGGTTGTTGCGACCGAGTCGCAATTAGGACGAGATCCAAACGCGGCGTCCATCACCCGCCCCTTGCTGATGAAGGAGTTGGCGGCGCGCGGCGTGCGCATGACCGCCCAGAGACGTCTTCTGGTCGGAATCATTCAGGACTCGCCCCGTCACCTTGATGCGGCCACCTTGCTGGAGATCGCCAAGAAACATGACCCTCGGATTGATCGGGCTACGGTATACCGCACCATTGCGTTGCTCAAGGATCGCGGGTTGATCGATGAATTGGATCTCATGCACCTTGAAGGCGAGAAGCACTACTACGAGGCCAAGACGAATCGCGATCATGGCCACATCGCCTGCTTTCGATGCGGTGCGATCATGGAATACGCCAGTTCCTCCTTCGAACGACTAAAAAAGGAGATAGCCCAGCAGAGCGAGTTTGAGATTCGTACCGTCAGATTGGAAGTCGGTGGGCTCTGCAAGAAATGCAAACGAAGGCCAAGCTAATTTTTTTAGATGTCTAAATGCGACTGAGTCGCAACTATTGAAATGAATTTGCTTCGGAATCACGGCGAACGCCAAGCGGGCCGCCCGACAATGGCCTTTTCGCGAAGGGTTGTGAGGACCGAAATCGGCAACCTCACCTGCGGGCGACTGGGGCGATGAGTACAGGAGCCGGCGTTCGATTGCACTGGGACAACAACATGGCAGGCGCGAAGCATGGTTTGGTCTGGACTGCGCATCACTCTGGTCTGGTGCCGCTTGGGGTCAGGAATTTTCTTTTCGCCACGATCCTAATGCCTCTCGCCGTCGCGGCATGGGCGGGCGTGGGAGGTAGTGTTTCGGGTACGGTGAAGGACTCCAGTGGCGCGGTGATTGTCAAAGCAAGGGTAACCATCACCAACGTCAGCACAGGAATCAGGCAAGCGCTCAGCACGGACGCGAGAGGATTCTATTCCTTTCCCAGTCTGCCAATCGGTCACTATGATCTTGAGATCGTAAGCGCGAACTTTGGCTCGTATCGGCGTACCAACATTGTCATCGATGCGAACAGCGAAGTCGCCGTCGATGCAATCCTCAAACCGGGGGCACGGTCCGATGTTGTCACCGTAACGGAAAACCAAGTGCATGTCGAAACCACGAGTACGCAAATGGGTGAAGTCGTCACAGGTGCTCAGATTGCAGCGGTACCGCTCGACGGTAGAAGCTACACTGACCTGCTCGCGCTTCAGCCCGGAGTCGCTCCCGTTACTTCTATCACCTCTGATACCGTGCAGGACGTTGGCGCAAGCGTTTTGTCTCCTTCCGGCGATCTGAACCCGGGAACGATATCGATTAATGGTCAAAGGGAATTCGCCAACAGCTTCATCGTGAACGGAAGTGACGTCGAAGAAGACGTCAACATGGGCGCGGCCATCGTTCCGAACCTGGATTCCATCGCTGAATTCCGCATCCTTACCAATAACTTCGATGCGGAATATGGCGAGTTCAGCGGCGGCCAGGTCAACGTCGTCACAAAATCCGGCACCAATGAATTTCACGGAGACGCTTTCGAATTTCTTCGTAACACCGATCTGGATGCGCGCAACTATTTCTCGCCCACCCGAGGCACGTTTCATCAAAATCAATTCGGGGCCACGATCGGGGGGCCCATCCGCAAGAATTCAATTTTCTTTTTCGCCGACTATCAGGGAACCGGTTCGGCCCAGGGCGTCGATTCGGGACAGATTCCGGTTCCATCCTCACCAGAGCGGACGGGTAATCTCTCCGATCTGGCCAGGTCGTTCGTCACGACCGATGCCGCCGGGAACATGGTTCCAACTACGGTGAGTGGCCCCTTTTTTGCCAATATCTTGTCGAAAAAGCTGGGCTATGCCGTGTTTGCCGGGGAGCCCTACTACACTCCCGGCTGCAATAGCACAACGTGTGTGCTTCCGGGCGCCGTACTCCCCCCTGCCGCCTGGTCGGCGCCTGCCACAAATCTTCTGCAATACATACCTTCTCCCAACAACGCGAACGGAACGTTCTCTACTTCGGCCTACAATCAAACTTTGCGCGACGACAAAGCCGCTTATCGTTGGGATGCGAACACGCGGTGGGGTTTGATCTCCCTCTATTACTTCTTGGATGGCTGGTCGCAAAACAACCCGTATCCGGTTACCCAAGGGGGCGCGAATGTCCCGGGCTTCAATGCGAGTTACACCGGGCGTGCACAATTAGTCGATCTGGGAGACACCAGAACCTTCAGCCCGACCGCCGTCAATGAACTCCACTTCAGCTATTTGCGCGACGCAAACGATCTCGGCAAACCTGTCGGAGGTCTCGGCGTCGGTCTTGCGTCGCAGGGCTTTGAGACCGGCCCGGGAACCCCCGGAATTGTCGCGCTTTCGCCCGAAACCGAGGGCGTAGAGAGCGTCGGCTTCAACGGCTACACCATTGGAACCAACACAAATCAATTAAAGCAGATCGGCAACACATTTCAGTGGATCGACAACTTCTCGAAAGTGCTCGGAACCCACACGGCAAAGTTCGGTGCCGAGTTTCACTACGATCAAATCAATGTCCATGCGACGGCTCAGTTCAACGGCGGTTTCCTGTTCTTCGGATCGGAAACCGGCTCCGACTTTGCGGATTTCTTGTTGGGGATTCCCAGCCAATACAATCAAAGTCAGCTGCAACCTTTTTACGGCCGCAACAAATACCTGGGTCTCTATGGACAGGATAGCTGGCGGGTAACTCCCGAACTCACGGTGAATTACGGACTTCGCTGGGATCGCATTGAGCCCTGGTACGAGAAGTACAATCAAATCGCAACCTTTGAGCCTGGACGACAGTCGGTAGTTTTTCCGGGGGCGCCTCCCGGTATTCTCTATCCCACCGATCCTGGAGTTCCGCGGACCTTGGCTCCTCCTGGAAATCTGGATTTTGCTCCCCGAGTCGGCGTCGCCTACTCGCCTCGCCTGTCGGGCGATGGCCCTGTCGCAAGGTTATTGGGCGGTCCGGACAAGACCAGCATTCGTGCCAGCTACGGAATGTTCTATACCGCCATCGAAGCTCTGACGATTGGGGTCATGAGCGCCAATGCCCCCTACGGGACAACTTATACGAGCCCGGCTCCACCGCTGTTTTCCACTCCGTTCATCACCGCCGCAAGCGGTCAGAATCTTGGCCAATATTTTCCGGTTACGCTGGCCCCGTTGAACTCCAGTGCCAGTCGCCCCGATCCCAATATCAACTGGGCGCAGTTCGAACCCATCACCGGGCTCCCCAACTACGCCGCCACGAACCGCATACCTTATACCGAGGAATATATGCTCTCGCTCGAGCGCGGTTTCGGATCCGGCACTGTGCTCGCCGTAAATTACGTGGGAACACAAGGACACCGGCTCCTTGTGCTCGAGGAAGCCAATCCCGGGAATCCGAGCCTCTGTTTATTCCTGAGTGATCCGGCGAACCTGGCACCGGGACAAACACCCTGCGGCCCCTTCGGGGAAGACAGCCGGTACCTCACGTCCTCTGGTCAGATCTACAACGGGACCCGAGGCCCGTTGGGATCCAAGTTTGGCAGCAACGCGAACCAAACCACAATCGGCAACTCCAACTACAACGCCTTGCAGATCACGCTCCGCCACAGCGGCAAACGCTTGAATGTTCTAGCCGGCTACACTCTTAGCAAGTCGCTCGATCAGTCTTCGAACCTGGGCGAAGAGGTCAATCCCATTGATCCTTCGTTGAGCACTGCTCTCTCGTCTTTTGACGTAAAGCACAACTTCGTGGTCAGTTACAGCTACCAACTTCCGGTGGATCGGCTATTTCATAGCTCGAAGCGATGGACGCAGGGCTGGGAATTTTCCGGGATCATCCACTTCAGCACCGGACTTCCGGTGACACTCGTCAATTACGGCGATAATTCGCTGCTGGGCTCCGAGCCGAACGGTGTCAACAACTATGGAGTCGACGAACCCGATTACACGGGCGCTCCCCTCCGTCTGAATCCCAACCCGCGGGACGGACAACCTTACTTCAGTACAGCCGCATTTACTGAGAACGCTTTGGGAACGCCGGGCACGGCCAAACGGCGCTTTTTCCACGGTCCGGGAATGGACAACTACGACATGGCCCTTCTCAAAACCGTCCGCCTGACGGAAGCAAAATCGCTGCAGTTTAGGCTGGAAGGATTCAACGCGTTCAATCACGCACAATTCTTCGGACCGCAGGCCGTTGACGGCAACATCGGAAGCTCAACCTTCGGTAGCGTGATTAGCGCCGGCTCTCCACGCCTGGTTCAACTGGGCGCAAAATTTCTCTTCTGATTTGGACTCTCCTGAAGACTTTTTTATCAGCACCCGGCGCCTCACCCACGTTGCACTCACGGTAATGCTGGCATACATCCTTTCGCCAGCCGAAGCACGGATTGCTGGGCATAGCATCACGCAGCGCGCAAGTTACCGCCTGTCTCCCTGCCCGTCTGCTTCAGGTAGGTTCGGATCGCCAGCGCAATCATAAGACGACTCACGCCGGTCATCAGCAAACCGACGCCCACCAAAACTCCCAACACCCACAACGAGCCTGTGGGCCAGTGCCGCCAGATCATGACGGCCAGAATAATGCTGACGATCCCATTCAGGAGAATCCAATGCGAAGCTCTGGTTTCGCGCGCCGCGAAATAAGAGAACACATCGACCACGCCTTCGACCAGAAAGAACGTAGCCAACGCTAAAGTCACAAGCGCCACAGCCAGGAGAGGATGTACCAAGAAGTAAATGCCCACAACCAGAAAGATGAGCGCTACCAGCACTTTCCACGCCACGTGACCAACTCCCTCGGAACGGAAAGAGTGGATCAACTGGAACACCGCGTCGAACACCAAGAGCCAACCAAGCAAACGCGCAACTCCAATCGATGAAGCTACCGGCAGCCACAGCGCAAGTATGCCCACTACAATCATGACCACGGGCCAGAAAATGGAGGGCCTTACACGGGAATATTGGAAGGTATTACTCTCTGCATTCATCTTTCCCTCCCCGCAGCCGGATTTAGCGACTGCGATAAACGCAGTCTACGCCCACATTGAACCGATCGCAACGATGGGTGATAGTGGCAATATTAAGGTTACAAAGCCGACTCCCGGGTACCACCGACTCGGAGTCGAAAAGACCACGACAGCGGCCGAACAAAAGCAGAATATTTTGGGCAACCGTGAATTAATAGTATGAACCTAACCCTCTGGCGGTGCTTGTTCGCTACTCCCCTTATTGTCGATCGATGGCGCCTGGCCTTGAACTGACAGAAGTAACAGATTTACTACTTTATTACAGAGGATAGTGCCTCGAACGAGTTGCCCCTGTTTCCGAGGAATCACTTTCCGTCCGCAATAGAAGCAACTGACCGGAACCTTTGGCACAATCGGCGAGCTGAAGCGATGAAAACCCGCTCGAGACTCAACATCCAGCGAGAAGACGCACGGCTAAAAAGAAGTGCTCGGGAGCTGGTTCGCACGGCGCAGAAGTTTGCGCCTAGGTGGAACCGAATATCCGGTCATGGAAGGATGGCGATTGAGCGTTCAACCGCCCGCTCCTTGCGTGCCGCCACGGTACGCGTAACTCGCACCAATAAGAGGATGGAGGAAATTCTGGAATGGCTCGACCGTGTCCGGAAGGCAGAGAGAACTAGATGACACCGAAGTCCGTTCCACCCTGCAATCCGTTAACCTTTGTTTTTTCGAGGAAGCCCAACTCAGGTGCGGCCTCGCCCGGCACTGCGGTCGAGCGGAACAATCCATCGGGGCGCCAAATTTGTATTTGACGGTTACATTCATCGTGGCTGCAATGGTGGCATATTCAGCTATTGCGAAGATTCGCCGTGATCCACGTGTGGTACGAACAATTCACGAAGTTGTCGGCTTTCCCCTGAGTTACTTCCCTGTTCTTGCGGCTTGTGAATTTGCCGGCGCCTTGGGCTTAGTCTTGGGAATTTTTTGGCCGCTGCTGGGCATCGTCGCCGGTGTCGGCCTGGCCCTCTACTTTGTGGGAGCAATTCTGTCTCATTTTAGGGCAGGGGACTTCATAGGATTTGGCCCAGCTTTCTTCATGTGGGTTGCAGTAATGATCGCGTTAGGCATGCGCCTGCATCTTGGTCCTCATCCTCACTGGTACAGGTTCTAAACGACGATCAGGTTTCGGGGACGCTCGCTTGCAGGGCAGAACACGAACTCCGACGGTTCAGTTCCGGACGTTGCTCTCACAGTCTCGAGGATGCGCTAGGTTTCCGATTTGTCGGTTGGGGGCATCAATCCCCAATATTTTCGGCTCTGCTTGAAGCGGATCAGTCACGCGTCTTCAACGACGCACAGATCCCGGGGTGAAGAGACGCAACTTAAGGACGCTGTTGCCACGAAGAAAATTATCGTAAATATCGCAAATGTCTGGAGAGACATTGAAAAAAAGAACTTGCCCCTGGCTACTGCGGGCATAGCTTATTACCTTCTGCTATCACTCTTTCCGGCCCTTACTGTATTGAGCGCGGTTCTGTCTTACTTGCCGGTTCAGAATGGACTCCGCGAAGCGACATCGGTTCTAGGATATGTGATACCACTGCAAGTCATGAAGCCGATCGAGGAACTGCTGAAACGGATTACCCCACACCGGGCAGCGCTTTTGTCTTTCGGACTCCTTACAACGCTTTGGCTCGCTTCGATAGGATTTAAGGGGCTCATCTTGGGTCTAGACATGGTGCACGGCTCAAACACCCAGCGCCCACTTTGGGTCAGCAGGATACTGGCGCTTGCCCTGACCGTCGCCGTCGGAGTCTTGTTGCTAATCGGGGTAATTCTAACCTCGATCGGTCCAAGTTTGTGGGCTCATTTATCCAGGCTGATGCCGACCGAATCGCTGTGGTTGCGGCTGGCACCGTACCTCAAGTGGTCGGTGTCGGCGTTGGTTCTTTTCAGTGCGATCGAGCTGCTTTATGTGGTGGGTCCCAGCATACCGGTATCGAAGCGCGTGACGATTCCTGGCGCCGCAGCCGCAACTGTTATTTGGTTAATGTTGGCCTGGGGGCTTGGTTTCTACTTTCACCACTTTGGCGAGCTAAAGTTCGCCAGATTTTTTGGATTTCTGGCGGCTCCCGCTTTATTCATGACCTGGCTCTACTGCAGCGCGGCCGCCGTCCTTCTCGGCGCCGAAATCAATTCAAGAATGAGGACGGTGGAAGACTGAGACTGCCTGGGTAGAGATGCAACTGGCCTATCCTTCGTGATACTCGCCCGTTTGCATCTTGAATCGAGCTCTCGCATGTCCTGTTCGCAAAACTCCCGATTGACAGGATTGGGAGGGCGAGGCAAACGATTCACTCCACTCCTGACCTCGGTCGTTTTCAGAGGTCGACTAGCCCGCGCGCAAACGCGTCAGCGCGGCCCCACCGGCCGGGAATACCCAGCAGCTCAATCCATTCGATTGACTTCGGCACGGCTGGGTCGACCAGAAGGCGACCGCCGACCGGTTCCAGACCTAAGAGCGTGGTCAGAAACAATAACGGAGCGCCCGCGGACCATGCTTGCGGGCTGCAGGCGGTTGGGTACTCCACAGGAAAATTGGTTTCCGTTCTCGAGTAGCCTGCAAACGCCTCCGGCAGCCGGTGTTGGAAATACCTGGCGGCCTCGAGATTTGCCAGGGCAACTTGGGCCGCTTCTTTCTTAAAACCATACTTTCGCAATCCGAGAGCGACGAACGAGTTATCGAACGGCCACACTGTTCCTACGTGATAACCGATGGGATTGTAACTGCCCTCGTCGTCGGCCATGGTGCGAACGCCCCAGCCCGAAAACAGTCGCGGCCCGACCAGATGCTTGGCGCATGCTGCCGCCTTGTCTTCATCGACGATGCCGCTCCACAGCAGGTGGCCTATGTTCGAGGTTAGCGAATCAACTTTGCGTTTCTGGCCATCGAGCGCCAGGGCGAAGAATTGTTTTTCCGGAATCCAGAAGTCGCGATTGAATTTTCGCTTCAGCTCGGCGGCTTCTTTTTCCAGCCGGTTTGCCAGTTCGGAATCGCCCCAGAACTCGCGCGCCAGCCTGGCGCACCTGCGCTTGGCATCGTAAACGTAGCCCTGGATCTCGCAAGTCGCAATCGGATAGGAGGCGAGGGTTCCATCGCTGTACGCAATCGAGTCCCAGGAATCTTTCCAGCACTGGTTCTCGATGCCCGTCTGTTTATTTCGCCGTTCGTACTCAACGTAACCGTCGTCATCGCGGTCGCCGTATTCATCGATCCATTCGAGGGCTGCTCTTGCCTCCGCTTGGAATTTTGTCACCAACTCGTGGTTTCCCGACCACCGTTCAAACTCGTCCATCAAGACCAGGAACAATGGAGTCGCGTCGGACGCTCCGAAGTAAGGTGAATGAGGACGTTCCTCGAACGCAGTCATTTCCCCCCAGCGCGCCTCATGCAGTATTTTTCCCGGCTCTTCATCGCGGAAGTCATCCGTCCGAGTACCCTGCCGCATGGCGAGTACTCGCAATGTGGTCGATGCGAGATCAGGCACAAACGGGAGTGCCTGGAAACTGGTGAAGAGACTATCTCTGCCGAACAGCGCCATAAACCAGGGAAGCCCGGCGGCCGGGAGCGCTTCTCCGGGCGTATAACGCGAGAAGAACCGTAGTGCAGCCAGGTCGACCAATGAACGTTCGTAGATTTTTTCGAGATCGGCCCAGGAGGAATGGAGTTGGGGTGCACTGGCCATCCACCTTTGTAAGCTCATCCCGACGTTCGGAGTTGGAGTGTCGTGCACGTCTTTGTATTTGGGCTTCGACTTGGCTCCTTCGGTGCCATCGACGGCCGCCAGCACATCTAAACTGGTGCGCCATTCGCCGTGCGGCTCGAGGTGAATCCGGAAGCGAAACCCCTTTTCATCGATTTCGGCAGGCACGCTCGAGCTTATCCAAGTCTCGCGCACGAACTTCTCTCTGCGGTATCCGAAAACAAGGCGATTGCCATCAACGCGCTTGTAAAATTTGCCCGCACGCTTAAACTCCGCGTCTTTCACCTGGAAAAGGTCGGCGAAGTCCGCGTCGGCTTCGATCCGGACATCCAGATCAAGGGGCTTGGCTTTGTGGTTTGTGATCTTGAGGTCTTCGTGAAATCCCCCGCCAACCGCGCGCTGTCGCACGATGGACATGGGAGAATCCACGTAAATGGTGCCTGTTCCGGGTACTAGGAAGAATTGCGAGGAAAAGTAATTAACGTCATCCGTTGAAAGTGGGTTGGGCTGCTCCCCATTCACAGTCAAGACCCAACGAGACAGGTAGCGGGTGTCTCCGTCAAACAAGCCTTGCGCTTCTTCCGGAGAAATGGAGATATCGCCGCGACGGTCACTTACAACGAACGTATCGCCTTCGAGAATGCTTACTGGCTTCGCTCTCATGCTGCCTCCTGTCTCTTGCTTTCAATCATGGCACTGACCAATCCATGAAACTTTTGCGCGAGGGGAATGTCGCCGCGGATCTTGACCCGCCCCTGCATTGCGGCCGTGATCAGGCTGCGCCGTCCCTCGATAATGTCGATAAAGTCAGGTTCATTGCAGCTGATCGTGCAGTCCGCGTGGTGCTGCACTTCTTCGATCCGGATCGCCCCGTCGCGAACAGAAAGGAACCAATATCCCACGCCCTCAATTTCGAACAGATAGGTCCCAGTTACCCCGCGCAGGAGTGGTTCATATTCCTGAACTTTGTGCTGTTGAAAAACTTCACGTGCCGTTGGCATCAGCCTCCTCCTTGTCTCTTCGACGCTTTCTTGTTCCCTTCCGCAGACGCTTTGCTGCCATGAGCACCGTTGGAGACTTTCAGCAAGACGCGCGCGAGCGCCCCGTCGCCTCCTAAAATCTTCAGCGGAAGACATAACAACTCGTAGCGACCCTGAGAAATTCCCGTCAGGTTCAAGCCTTCGACGATCACGACACCGGCGCCGAGAAGGGTGCGGTGAGTTTCGGGACTGCCCGCCGACAGGTAGTCGATCCCCACCGCCAATGTGTTCAAGCCGGCCAGATACGAAGCGGCATCTTCGGCGATGGATACGAAGTCGGGAACGAACTGCGAAGTCTTCCAGCATCGCTCCGAATTGGACGTCTTGAATAGCAGACGCTCGCCAACGCCCAGGTCGTGAACCCGAAGCTCCTCGGCTCTGACCAGATCGGGATCTTTGATTTCGATCACCCGGGCGGGCCCAATCAAATGGTCCAGAGGAACTTGCTCGGTGCCGGTTCCGCCGGGCAGGAAGTGCATCGGTGCATCGATGTGAGTCCCGGTGTGACTTCCCAGCGCGAGCCGGGAAATTGTGCAGATGTCTCCGCTCTCGACGTCAGTGATCTTGGCAATTTCGATGGCGGGATTGTCCGGAAAATGAACCATCCCGGCGTAGATCGGCACGGAGACATCAAGCCATTGGCTTGATACTTCCGGTGAATTCGCGGTTTTCGTTTGTAGTTGTGTCATACATCCCCATTAGGCTGCGCGCCTCATCTCGACTACGTTCTTGATCCCACGCTTTTGCATCAGCATTTGTGGCGCTTCATCCAACGGCACGCGATAAGTTATGAGTTGGCGTACGCTCTCCGGGAAGAGAACCATGAACTGTTCAAGGTGCTGGATGGCCGACAGGTGGTCTCTGCGGCCAGCGTTTACTGTTCCGAACACAACCCGGTTTCCTAGGACGAGGTCACGGAGAGTGCGGCCATTCAGTTCGACGGCGGCGGCTTCGTGAGGAACTCCGGTAAGGGCCAGCAGTCCATTCGCCCTGAGAGTTTGGCTGGCAGCCATCATCAGGGGCGCGAATCCCACGGCCTCGAGCACTACATCAAATTCGCCCCAGCCTTCCGCAAGGCTTTCGATGGGATTGGCGGTTGAGGGCACATACTGGGCTCCCAGGGAACGGACAAGCTTCGCCTGCGTGCTTTCCTCTGAGTCTCTCGAGTAAACAATGGTCTCGAAACCATCTGCCACCAGGAGCATCGCGCCCAACAGACCGATGGGGCCTGCTCCCAGAACCAATCCGCGCTGCGGGCCAGGATCGTAAGGCAGTCGGTTAAAAATTGCGTGCGCTTGATCGGCTGCCTTGGTGACCACAGTCAGGGGTTCGACCAACACCGCCACGTCTGACAGAGCGTGCGGCACCTTTACCAGAAACGCTTCATCGTCGGCAACGTAGTCCGTGAGGAAGCCGTCTGCGCCTTTAATGCCGCGCTCGGTATAGTCGCCGGTCAGGCAGAAATCTGGCCGCCCGGCGCGGCATGCTCTGCATTCAGGGTGTGGGCAGGGCCGCCGCACCATCGCGACTACCAAATCCCCGGGCTTGAGGCCGTGCACTTCGCGTCCAACTTCGACAACTTCCGCCAGCGACTCATGTCCCAGGATGAGATGGTCCGAGCCGGACGGCGGATCGCCATATTCGAACGAGGCGATTTCCCGGTCCGTGCCGCAAAGACCCACTTCACGCAGTCTTAGCAGCACCTCCGTTGCGCCTTTCGGCTGAGGTTCAGCAATATCGAGGAGATCAACTCTCTTCTGTGAGGGAAATACTGCGAGGGCCTGCATAACACTGATACCGATCTGCGTACTACGCGGTTCCGAACTTTTATCTAATCTCTTAAGCTGCCTTTAGGCTTTGGCCTCGTACTCGGTTGACGGGAGAGAGCGGAGCCTCCCCTCGCAACACGCGCACTACCTCCTCGGATGCAAAGCGACGCACAATTTGAATGGATTGCTCCGAGTAGTATGCCGCATGTGGCGTGATGATCACGTTTTCCAGCTTGAATAGCGGGTTTGTAGGTTTCCAGTTTGCTTGCTTCGCAGGTTCTTCTTCGATGTCGTCCAAGCCGGCTCCGGAGAGCCAACCATCGCTGAGCACCCGATAGAGGTCCTCATCCTTTACGATCGGTCCGCGCGCGGTGTTGACGAGGATCGCTCCCTTTTTCATCCGGCGGAGTTCGGCTTCGCCGAATCGGCCTCGGGTCTGAGCTGTCAAAGGAGCTTGAATGATCAGGTAGTCGGATTTGGCCAGCAGCTCTTCGAACGACACCAGCGGCACGCCTTGTGCGGCGGCATCTTTTTTGTCCGCGTATGGATCGCAAGCGATGATGCTGTTGACGCCAAATCCTTTCACGCGTCGGGCGACTTCCTTGGCAATGGCGCCAAAGGAAAGCAGACCTACAGTGCCCTCCTGGAACCGTTGAATCGGCCTCCCCGTCTGCCACTCCCATTTACCAGCGCGCGTGGCGCGATTGTATTGCGGGAGCTTTCGGACCAAAGCCATCAGCAGCGCAACGGCACGATCGGCGACCTCGTTCATGCACCAGTCATTCGGAACGTTGGTTACAACAATGTTCCGGCGGGTCGCTTCGTCAACGTCCACAATGTCGACGCCGATTCCGTAACGAGCGATGATCTTGCAGCGCTTGAAACTGTCGATCGCGCGCTTTCCGATCTCCGCGTATTGGGTCAGCACGGCGTCGGCATCGGATGCCACGGCGATGACCTCGTCCTCAGTTTTAGCTTGTGCCGCAACCAAGCCAAAACCGGCTCCCGTAATGATGGATCGTTCGATATCGGCGTCGCCGAAATCGTAGTCGGCGATAACCACTTTGGGTGTGCGATCGGGGCTCATTTTTTTGTCTCCTGAGACCTACGCGACGCGCCTGTTGGCAAGTTCGAGATGGGCACTTTCGTTGTAGCTTACGGGTTGAGCTGCCGCCGGAACCGCATCCCGGTTCACTCCATCACGCGGCGTCATCAACCCGCCGTGCGAAGAACTGGTGGCCACTCGCGAGTACAGAGACAGAATTCCACGAGTGTGGCGGAACGGCGGCCGGGCCCAATGGGCGCGGCGTTCGGCTAGAACTCGCTCGATCGCCTGATGTTCCATCTGCTTCTTCCCAATGCCCACGATTCCAAGTCGACGATCGGGAACGTTGATTTCGATGAGGTCGTCTTCTTCCACCAAAGCGATGGGACCGCCGTCGAGAGCTTCTGGTGAAACATGCCCAATGCAGGGGCCCTTCATCGCCCCGGAATAACGCCCATCGGTGATGAGAGCTGTGGTGTGATTCAGGGCGGGGTCGGCGGCGATGATGGCTGAGGCAAAGTACATCTCTGGCATTCCGTTGGCGCGGGGGCCTTCGTAGCGGAT
>JASHRE010000702.1 GCA_030037515.1 Candidatus Sulfotelmatobacter sp. | reverse complement strand
GGGATAGAAATTTCCATCGAACCTTGCCGTATACTTCTCGCCGAGAGCCGTCTCTGCACTGAACGAATCGTTGGTGCAGGTGTACTTGATCAGTGAGCCATTGAGGGAACGAATGGCTTTGAAGGCTTTCCATGTGCCTGAAATACTGTGGGAACCCGCACGCCCGCTTTCGACTCTATGGCTCTGAATTACAGTGGTCACGGTTTCTGCTTCGGTCGTATCCTTCACCATTTGCGTGAGCGTATTTCCGTCTTGCGAAACCGAGTCTACTTCCGTGAACATCGTTCGTCCGATCTTTTTGGCGATCAACACAACCGTGCGTGCGTCCACCCCTTCAACATTGAGCGTGTCCCAGTAGTCAGTTTCATGACTCTTGTGGTCGTAGCCGTCGGCTTTTATGTCAATATCGCCGATTGCACATGAACAACGGAGCGTATCGTCGGCGAGTGAATATGAAGCGGTACCGAGTGGCGGTTGCCCCACACCCTTGTTCACCCACGTACCGTCAAAAGGGCTTTGCGCGACCGCCACTCCTTCAAGGATGAAAAGGAAGAATATAAGCTTCCACATTCGCTCCTCCACATGAGCACAACGCTCTCCGCGACGATGTTTCTTACTTGAATTCTGTCTTCTTCGGCAAACGTGCTCCGATTTCTTTCCGATCAGATGCACGTTCTTCCCACCGAGTCCGGTGTACTTGATTGCCATGCACAACAGCATGTACTCGTCTTCTTGGTAGCCGGGGGCAAAGGCGTCTTGGTGGAGCAATATCCGTTCCGTGTCATCCGCACACGTCTTCGCGGAGTCAGGAAGCTTCGCTCTAATCGTCGCGATCAGATTCGCCTGCTGCATGCGCTCTTCGTTGGTCATAGATTTCGCGAGAATAATTGATTCTGCGCCCCGGCGATCTCCGCAGGTGGTGAGCACTCAGGGTCGTCGTTCTGCACGTAGTCCCCAATCCAGAAATCACTGTATCGCGGTGGTTTCCGGGATCACGTTCTGCTGGGAAACTCCCTTCGCGCTATCCTTCAGTTGCCTTTTGATCGCGTTACTGGGGCTTGCGACAAACGACAAGGCCGCTATAACGACAGCGCAGCCTCGTTCAGCTGATCTCGGCTAACGTATTTCTTCTTATTTAGTTCTTCGTTTTGGTTTTACAGGTGCGTCCTCCGCAAGGAAGCGATCAATGATTTCGGGATGCCGGTCGACAACACCATAGGCGCTGTCGTGAAGATGCCGTGCGCAACCTCGGACCATATACGCCGGATAAAGAAAACTTCGAACCCCTTCAATCGCCAGCCAACGTCTGCCAGACGCGAATGCCACATCGCCAAGGAGCTTGGTGACCCATATTTCCGAAAAATTCGGACGAAGCGCAAAAGCACATTCGTACGGTCACTTCCGGATCCACTGTGTCGCGCTGGCTTCTCTTGCCAATAATGCGTCAGCAGCTGGATGGGTTCTTGGTCCGGCCCTCAGCGCCGATTTGGGAAGGTCAATGAATGTAGTAGTGATATCACCTCAGCTTTGGCCGACGGATTGCAACACGGCGCAAAACTTCCACATGAACCGCATCCTGAAAAAGTATTAGCCGCTCTGATGGCGTCGTTTGGCGCTCCTGAATCGGCGCACTCGTTGCATCCTATGCAGCAACCACAAGGGCAAGACATCAGTATTTTTGTGCGGACCGACAAGCAACCAAGAGTTAATCGAGAGCGACCGGGGTGGGAAAAAAACGTGTTCTTAGCCAGCATTCATGCTCTCCTCGCAGTGGACCAGAATCGTCGACGGTCCCTCGTATTGTTGCTTGTTTTGGCATTTACTCTGTCCTCCAGTCTCGCCTATGCCCACGCGATTCTCGTGGAGGCGTCTCCATCAGCCAACTCCAGTGTCGTGGGCCCTTCAATTCCAATCCAGTTGCGTTTCAATGTAAGGATCGATGCTAAGCGTTCCCGCCTGGAACTTGTCGGTCCTGACAAGACGTCGACCTTATTGTCCGCTGCCCAGCCTTCTCCAGACACATTGCAAGCTGTGGCCGGAGGGCTCAAGGCCGGGGCATATTCCCTGCGGTGGCAGGTATTGGCAGCAGACGGGCACATTACCAGGGGTGAGATTCCCTTCACCGTAAAAAACTAGAGATGCAGATCATCAACTTGTTCGCTTTCCTCTCGGTCATATTCCGAGCGGCCACGATCATGCTGCAGTCGCTGGTCCTCGGGGGCGTCCTGTTCTCCTACCTCATATTGGGTCAGTCGCCAGCGGAGGCGAATCTGTTGGAGGCTAAACGCCGTTGCCGACGCATGCTGAGTATCGCTGCGATCAATCTAGTCCTGGTTCAAGCTCTCTACATCACATGCGAAGCGGTGGTACTCGTCGAACTGAGCGGATTCCAACTGAGAGAAATTGCGGGAGCAAGCTTCTTCATGGCAGGCATTGTCTCGGTCGTTTGCGAGCTGCCGATTGTATTCGTTCCCTATAAAGCGAAGTACTCTGCATGGATTCTCGTCCCTCTCGCGCTCGGCGTGACCGCCGCAATGGTGGCAACCAGTCATGCAGCCTCCCGTCTGGAGTCGCGATGCATTCTGGTCAGCTTCACCGCACTCCACCTAGTTGCGGTGGGGTGTTGGATCGGAGGATTGCCCTACTTGCTCCTCTCTCTGAGTACTCATCCGAGTCCTGAGGCTGAGCATCGTATGCTGCGGCGCTTCTCTTCCGTCGCCATGATCAGCGTCAGCGTACTAGCGGCAACGGGCGTCGGGACTTGCCTGTATTATTTCGACTCTGTGTCTGCCGTCTACGGAACCGCCTATGGAGTCATGATGGCGTCGAAAGTGGCATTGTTCGCTGTACTGATCCTTCTCGGCGCCATGAATCGCGTTATCATCAATCGGAATAGTCAAGACGACATCACGAACCGTCTGCGCTATTTTGTCGCGACCGAGATCGGACTCGCCATGGCGGTCATTCTGATTGCGGTGTCGATGACAACGCAACCACCCGCAGTCGACTTGCGCGCACAGCGGGTCGATGGGACCACGATCTTGAATCGAATCACGCCGCGGTGGCCGCGCCTCCACACACCGGCTGTAACGGAGCTGACGCGCGCCACCCGGCCACTTGATAAGCAAGCCGCAGCAACCTTGCCTGCAACTTATGTGCCTGGGGAGAAGATTCACACTCCGAATGCTCCTGCTGATATCGCCTGGTCCGAATACAACCACCATTGGATGGGATTGTTGCTGTTGTCGATCGGGATGGCAGCAATGCTGGCGGGAAGCGGCCGCATTGCTTTAGCCAAACATTGGCCGCTGTTGTTTATCTTGATGGGGGTATTCATTTTCCTCCGGGCTGATCCGGAGAATTGGCCGCTCGGCCCGAATGGTTTCTGGGAAAGCTTCGATGAAGCGGAGGTCCTGCAGCACAGAGTAGCTGTATTGCTGGTGATCGCGTTCGCCGTCTTCGAGTGGCGTGTGCAGTTAAGGACTTCAAACTGGAAATATGCGCCACAGGTTTTTCCTGCTGTGTGCGTCGCGGGTGGGATGCTGCTGGTGACTCATACTCACTCGCTCAATAACATCAAAGAAGAGCTTCTCGC
>JASHRE010000701.1 GCA_030037515.1 Candidatus Sulfotelmatobacter sp. | reverse complement strand
CACTCGAGCACCTTACCGTATTTCTTCAGCTTATTGCGGTAGTAGGAGATGACTTTATCGGGAGCATCGTCGGATTCATAATTGGCCACGATCAGTTTCAGACCGAACGTTTCCGTTAGGAGGCCGAAATTCAAGGGATCGCGGTTTTTGTCGTGTGTGAGGCGCGCACCGGGATAGAGTGGCAGCCCGGCTTTCTTTGCATCCGCATCTGCGCCCACGTGCAAGTCGCCGACAGAACTGCGAACGTCGAGACTTTTGTCCCGTGTATCGGAATTCTGGGAGAGGGCGGCAGGGAGGGCCAGAACCGATAGCGCGATCATGAGTGCGGCATAGCGATGCATATATGCTCTCCTTGAAAGCTCCTGACTTTCTCAGCCTTTGCGTCACGACTGAAGTCGTGCCACTCCTTAGCCCGTGGTTCCCCGGGTCTGGCAAAAACTTCGAGATATGGGGCGCCTCTTATCACGAATCTGTGCACTCCGCGGCGTGCGGAGTGCGTGGACAGGAGTGTCCCGCGCCACACGATCTAGATTTCTTCGTCCTTGCCATGCGTGCGGACGTAGACCAGAGAAAATGTCGATCCCTTGCCTTGTGACTCGACCGCAACGATATGTTGATTCTCTTTCGTTCCAACTTTGAGCTCGACATTGCTGCCGGCCGATCCCTGACAGGTGAGATCGTGTGGGCCCTTGTCCAAGCCCTGGATATCCGCGTTTACGTCAAGGCCACTGGTGTGACAGACGAGGACGTCCCCGAACTTTTTCAGCTGATCGTCGTAGAACGCGACCACTTTCGAAGGCGCATCATCGGATTCATATTGCAGGGCAATGACTTTCAAGCCGTAGCCGAATCCGGAGATGTTTACGTTGGCGCTTTTGCTGTCGTTGTCCGTTGGATCCGGTTTCAGCCGGGCTCCCGGATAGACGGGCAGGCCGATATCGGAGGCAGTCGCTTGGTTGCTCACATGAATGCCGCCCACCGGAGTTCGGATGTCGACTTTCTTGTCCTGCCCATTCGGTTCCTTTGCAACGTTGATGCTGCAGGCAGCGGGAAGCAGCACGCCGGCGATCGCGAATGTAGCGGCGATCGTGACACGAAGTTGCAGATCATTTCGAATCATGCGGAGACCCTTCTCTGGCTACTTGCGCCGGATGTTCAATTCCGGAGCCGCGCGTAGCGACGTTCGGAATGCTGACCGGCAAGTGGCCGCGAATCGGAATTTCGCCAAACAGCGCTTTCACAGCAGCGACTTCCGACACGGTCGCGTTCGAAAACGTGCAAAGGTACGTTTCGATCCTGGAAAAATCGCTGGCCAAATAAGGATTTCCCATGGCGACGACCGCGGTTTTCTGTCCCGCGCGATCGAGCACTTGCTCGAGCAACGTTCCGGTCGCATCGCCCATGTTCATCGTATTGCCGACCTTTCCCGCCGTCGGGATTACGTACACCGCGGCAATGACTTTCATTGCCTGACTGACCGCGTTCAGAACTGCATCGCTCATTCCGGCCGCAGTGCGTGGATCGACGTAGAGCACATTGGCGTCGGGAATTCGCGCGCGCAGTTCGCGGCCAAACGCGCGGCCCGATTCGGTGCGCACGTCTTCCGAGAAAACCACCGCCACAGTATCGTTGCGCGTTTCCTCTGTTGTCATATACGGCAGGCCGGAGGGACTGGTTCCCCGGGATTTCAGGGGAAGCACTTGGCCGTTGTCGCGAACCAGCGTGACCGCAGACTCGGCGACCTGCTGACCAAAGTTAAGGTTTTCCGGTCTCGCAATGACGTTGGCGAGTTTGTCCACGTCCACCGTACGCTTCTCGTTCAGCCCGAGAGCACCCTTAGTTTTCAAGATCTTAAGAACCGAACGGTCGAGGCGCTGGCGCGAAATTTCTCCCGACAGCGCTGCCTTGAGCATGGCGTTGTAAGAGGCCGGCAGATCGGCTGGGATGAGCAGCAAATCGTTTCCGGCCTTGAAGGCCTCAACGGAGGCTCGGCCAACGTCGTTGGCAAACAGGTGGGTAAGCCCGGCCATATCGAGCGCGTCGGTCACGACGATGCCCTTAAAACCGAGTTGCTTTTCGAGCAGATCCGTCACGACCGCAGGCGAGATCGTCGCGACGTGGTTGGGATCGTTATCGAGCGCGGGAACGGTGACGTGGGCCACCATGACCGAATCGACTCCGGCGGCAATCGCTTCACGGAATGGCGGCAATTCGATCGATTCCAGATGAGCCTGGTCGCCGTTAACGCTGGCGACGCCCAGATGCGAGTCGGTCGCGGTGTCGCCATGGCCGGGAAAATGCTTCACCGTCGTCAGCATGCCGGCTTCATGCGCGCCCTTGATATAGGCTGCAACCAGATCGCCGACTTCTTTGGGATCTTCTCCGAACGACCGCGTGTTGATGATGGGATTGGCGGGATTGGAATTGACATCGGCATCGGGAAAGAAATTCCAATGCACGCCGATCGCGCGAGCTTCTTCTGCGCTGATGCGGCCGAAGTTTTCGGCATCGGCGAGGCTGCCGTCGGCGCCGAAAGCCATGGCGTGCGGGAAATTCGTCGTGCCGGTCAGGCGCATGGAGACGCCGCGTTCGAAATCGGCCGCGATCAGCAGCGGCAGCTTGGAGTCGCGCTGCAGACGATTGAGCAATTCGGCCGCTTCGTAAGGACCGGTGCGCAGCAGAAAGGGACCGTCGACGTGTACGGTCATGGCAAAGGAACCGACGTGGTATTTCTGCATGGTGTCGCGCAGTTGCAGGTACTCGGGGCTTTCGACGTTGAGAAATCCGGCGCGGCACCAGACCATGAAGACCTGGCCGATTTTTTCCTGCAGCGTAAGTTTGTGCAGAGTCTTTTCCGCCCACTTGTCGCCACGTTCGGAGTGCGTCAGCGACTGACGACCTTTTTCTTTGGCTGAGGCTCGAAGAGAACAAATGAGCGCAAGGCTGAGGAGCAGGGCGGAGAGAAATCGGTTCATGGCAGGAACGATAAACGGAAGGATTGAGTTCTGCAACGCGCCGTTCTGCGGTTTCAACGCCATCGGCTGGTAGAACAGTCCGAGCCTGGCGCACCGTTCCATATCCTCCGGCTCCATTGCGACATGGAACGGAATACTCATTCCGCACTCCGGACGGCCGTAAAGTCCCCCCGCATGGCAGAGCGCGGATGCGTCGTTGGAGGAATATAGCTGTCGAAACCCACATCAAAAAACCGCGCTGGCGTCTTTCATACGAGCGGAACGGGCAGAAGATCGATGACTTCGGCGTTCCGTTTTATGCAGGTTGTCTGTCGGTTGCGGTTGCCTGTCTGGTTTGCAGAGTTAAGCCAAGCCGGGGGCAGAGCAGGCTTCGCGAAAGACCCCATATCCCTTTCCTCATAACCAACCCGCTAGCCAGAAGCTGCAAAGAATGGTTCGATCTTTGCGGCTGCTTCCGCCTGAACCTTGGGTTCGTCGCCGAAGCCTTTGAGCCAGGCGACATCCGGTTCGCGACGGAACCACGTCATCTGGCGCTTGGCATAATTGCGATGCGCTTGTTGCGCGGCCAGGATCGCCTGATCGCGAGTGAGCATCCCGTCCAGAAATTGGAGAGCCTGCTTGTATCCCAGCGAGGCCAGAGGGCGCGCAGCGGGACCATATTTTTTTCGCAGACCGTCAGTTTCCTCGACCAGCCCGTTCTCGAACATTTGCTGGGCGCGCCGATTGATTCGGTCATAAAGCGCGGCCCGATCGGGATCGAGCCCGAGGCGAAGAATGCGAAATCCGCGTAGAGGATCGCGGCCCTGTTGCCAGAGTTGCGTCATCTTCGCGCGCGATGCCAGGCAGACTTCGATGCCGCGGATCAATTTCGGCGCATCATTTGCATGAATCTTTTCTGCCGCAGCGGGATCGAGGTGGCGGAGAAGGCGGTGCAGGTATGACGATCCGCGTGCCGCTACCCGTCCGCGCAGGCGTTCGCGCAGTCCTTCGGAACGCTGCGGACCAGGGAAAAGGCCCTCGAGCAGAGCGCGAAGGTAGAGGCCGGTGCCTCCAACCACGATCGGCAAACGCTCCCTGGCGGTGATCTCGTGGAGTTCCCGCCGCGCCAGGCGCGCATATTCTCCCGCCGTCATGAAACTGGTAGGATCGACGAAATCAAAAAGATGGTGCAGCGCGTGGACGCGTTCGGCAGGCGAAGGTTTTGCGGTGCCAATGTTGAATTCGCGGTACATCGCGATGGAATCACAATTGACGATCCCGCCCCGGAATTTTTCGGCGATCGCGAGGGAAAGAGCGGTTTTCCCGCTGGCGGTGGGTCCGAGAATCACGACCAGCAGGGGTTCGGGGTTCGGTCCACGCGGCGAGCCCACGTTCAGCGCAGGCCCCCGTGAATGTCATGCCAGTGGCGAATGAGCGTCAGCGCCAGCAGCAGGAGCGCGATCACAAGCAGTCCGATGGCTTCCGACGCATAGACCGGGTGGCGCTGGTGTCCCGCGGCGCCATTTTCTTTGGAGGTGCGTCCAGGCACAGCGCTATTTTAGCCCCGCAAAGATTTGCGGAAGAGGAGTTCTTGCCCGCGGACCGGCAGGCAGAATTCCCGATGCTACACTACGCCCGGAGAGCCGGGAGCGGCTGGCCCCACAGGTCATGGCGGAGAAAACAACCATTCGTTTCGGAGCTTTTGCGCTTGATCTTGCGGCCGGCGAACTGCGCAAAAGCGGCATGAGACTGCGCCTCCAGGGTCAGCCGTTCCAGGTGCTCGTTCTGCTACTCCAACGCCCCGGCGAAGTGGTCACGCGCGAGGAATTGCGGCAGAACCTGTGGCCCTCCGACACTTTTGTCGATTTCGATCATAGCCTGAATACCGCGATCAACAAACTTCGCGACACACTGGGAGATTCGGCCTCGAGCCCGCGGTATATCGAAACTCTTTCGCGGCGTGGATACCGTTTTATCGCGCCGGTCGATCACAACGAGCCGGCGGAGCGGGAGGCGGGCCGCCAGAGTCCCGATCGCCAGCATTTGGGCGGACCAGACTCTGTGGGGCAGCCGGAAGCGTCCTCGCAGCTATCCGTGAAAACCGCACCTGCCCTCCATCCTGAGCTCGATATTCCTCTCCCACATCGCGCCATTCCACGCGCGCTTTTTGCGCTGATTCAGATCATGTATCTCGCGTTCTATCTGGCCGCGCTGTTCCGTCTGCACGCCGTACAAACTCTCGCCGATTCCCATCTTCCATTTTGGAGCGCTAACATCCTCGTTATTGTGCTCATCCTCAGCGCGGGAGTGGGGATTCCGTTGCGGTGTTATCTCATTTCGGCGGTTGCCTTCGATTATCAACGGCTCGGTGAAACATTCAGGCGGATCTTCCCCTTCGTCGTTGCGCTCGATGTACTGTGGGCCGTCGCGCCGTTCCTGCTGATCCAGAAAATTGGACCGGGCGGTGCATTTGCGGTCAGCGCGGCGTTGTTGTACGTGCCGTTTTCCGAGCGCACGCT
>JASHRE010000700.1 GCA_030037515.1 Candidatus Sulfotelmatobacter sp. | reverse complement strand
CAGGTTTCGTCGGCGGGCGCTGGCAGGGCGGACATTTCTTTTACAACCGCACTGTGGTGAACGTGAATGTCACCGTGATCCACAATGTTTACGAACAGAGAGTAAACAACGTGGTGGTGAATCACGTGAGTTACAACGGCGGGCCGGGCGGGATCAACGCGCGGCCGACCCCGCAGCAAGAGGAGGCTTCACGGGAGCGGCATACTGGTCCAGTGGCGGCGCAGGAGCAATTGATGCGGACGGCGCGGTCGAATCCGGATCTGCGCGCGAATCAGAATAAGGGACGTCCCCCCATCGCCGCCACTCCCAAGCCGACAGAATTTCATGGAAATGGCGTGGTCGCCGCGCAGGTAGCGGGGGGAGAATATCGTCCGCCGGCGAATCGCGGTCCGGAGCCGAATGCGGGGAGCAACAGTCACCCGGCCACTCATCCCAACCAACTCGCACCGCTGAATCGGCCGGCGGCTCCGAACACTGGCGACGCAAAGCTTGATCAGAAATATCAGCAGCAACAAGAGAAACTGTACAACCAGCAACAAAACGAGCGGCAGCAGCTGCAGGCGAGGCAGGAGCAGGAACATCAGCGGATGCAGAACGCTTCTCCAGAACGATCGCAGCAGATGGAGCAGCGACATCAGCAGCAGACGCAACAATTGCAGCAAAGGCAGGCGCAGCAGCAACAGCATCTCGCGCAAAGGCAGCAGCCGCCGCATAACAAGTAACGAGCGATTGGAGGGCGAGCTGGTTCAGTGCGCGAGCGTCAGTCACGGATCAGCTCGTCCAATATTTTGCCTTCGGGACTGATGAGCTGGATTTCGAGCGGCATCTGGCCGAGAGCATGGGTCGAGCAGCTCAGGCAGGGGTCGTAGCAGCGGATCACGGCTTCGACCCGGTTGAGCATTCCCGGCGCGAGACGCTTTCCGTGCACAAAATGTTTCGCGACCTGGAGCACGCTGCGATTCATGGCCAGATTGTTGTGTCCGGTGGCGATGACGAGGTTGGCCCAGCGAATCAACCCCTGTTCGTCGATTTTGTAATGGTGGAAGAGCGTGCCGCGCGGCGCCTCGCATGCGCCGACGCCTTCGAGCGCGTTGGTCCGGGCTACAGCGCGAACGTGTTTGGAGAGAATTTCAGGATCGCTCAGCAATTGCTCTATCCGCTCGATCGAGTAGAGGATCTCGATCAAGCGGGCGTGATGATAGTGGAATGAGCTGAGAACGGCGGTGCGCTGGAGTTCGTGAAACTCCGCGAGTTCCTGGTCGGCCCCGGGCGTGCCGCAGCGGTCGGCGACATTGAGACGGGCCAGCGGTCCGACGCGATAAATGCCCTCGGGAAAACCTTCGGGCTTGTAATACGCCGACTTCAGATAACTCCAGGGCTCGACTTTTTCCCCGATATAGTCGAAATAATGTGTGGGGTCGAGATCGTCGGCTACGACCTGCCCCGAGGAATCGACGACGCGCAGCTTGCCGTCGTAAAACGTCAGGCCATTATCTTCCTTGACGATCCCCATAAAGAGCGTGGGGAAATTGCCGAACGTCGCAATCTCTTCGCGGAAGCGCTCCATGATGCTCTTGAACCATTCCAGCGTGCGCTCGGCGATGGCGAGAGCGCCGGGCAGAGCGCGAATGATGGCGTCGCGATTTTCGACAGAGAGCGGTTCGCTGACGCCGCCCGGGACGACCCACGCGGGGTGGATTCGTTTACCGCCCAGGCGTTCAATGATCTGCTGGCCGAATTGACGCAATCGGATGCCGTCGAGGGCGAGCTCAGGGCTTTTTTGCGCCACGCCGAAAATGTTGCTGTTGGCCGAGTCGGCGTCCATGCCCAACAGCAGATCGGGCGACGAAAGATGGAAGAAGCTCAGTGCATGGGACTGCACAACCTGGGCGAGTCCGAAGATGCGGCGCAGCTTGTCGGCGGTGGGCGGGATGCGTACGGCAAGCAGAGAATCGCAGGCCTTGGCCGAAGCGATGAGATGGCTGACTGGGCAGATGCCGCAGATGCGCGCCATCAACGACGGCATCTCAAAAAATGGGCGGCCCTCGCAGAGCTTTTCGAATCCGCGAAACTGGGTGACGTGAAAGTGCGCGTCTTCGACGCGGCCCTCGTCGTTCAGGTGCAGCGTGATCTTGGAATGACCTTCGATCCGCGTCACCGGATCGATCACGAGAATCGTGCTCTGCTGCTTCACAACTTCTCCCCTCCGCGAATCTGGTACCAATCTCATCCGGACCGGTTATGCGCCAAAGCGGGTCCTGGGACTCAAATCGGGCTGCCGTCCTTCGAGTAATTCGGTCAGAACATAAAAAATGGTGTCAGCCGAGGGCGGACAGCCCGGAACGAACACATCCACCGGAACGAATTCATGAATCGGACGCGAGGTGGGCAGCAGCGCGGGCACGACCTGGTTGGGAATACCAGGATCGAAACTTACGTTCTCGCGATACGCCCGGTCGTACACCGGGATGGTGCCGAACGGATTACGCATACCGGGAACATTGGCCGTGATCGCGCAATCGCCCAGCGAGACCAGCGTTTTCGTGCGCTGGCGGACGATCTGGACTCTGTGCAGATCTTCTTCGCTGCTGACCGCACCCTCGACCAGGGTCACGTCCACGTTGTCGGGAAATTCCTTGGCATCGACGAGCGGGCTGTAAACCAGATCGGCCGCGCTGGCGATGGCAAGCAGGCGCTCGTCCATGTCGAGGAAAGACATGTGACAGCCGGAGCAGCCGTCGAGCCAGACCGTCGCGATGCGCTTTTTACTCATTGGTTCTACTCAATTCCTCCCCCATCGACCGCTTTCCCGGGCTCAGGCCCGGTTTCTGGAATCACGGTTGGCGCGGCCCCATACGGCCGCTGTTTCACGTCCTGCTACGCGCCCCTTCATTCGTTTTCCTTCCGCATCAGAGTCAGATAGGGCAGGAATTGCCGCCGCTTGAGCATCTCGGCCACAGAGCGTCCTTTTTCGAACAGCACACCCGTGGGGCACACGTGAACGCATTTGCCACAACTGGTGCAGGTTTCCGACGATCCCCAGGGTTCGTTGAGATCAGTGATGACCTTGGCATTAATGCCTCGGCCCATGACGTCCCAAGTATGTGCGCCTTCGATTTCATCGCACACCCTCACGCAGCGCGTGCACAGAATGCAGCGATTGTGGTCGATCACGAAACGGTCGTGCGAGGCGTCGACATCTTCTTGGGGGTAGCGATAGGGGAAATGAACGTGTGTAATACCGAGCCGCTGCCCCAGCATCTGCATCTCGCAATGCCCGTTGGAAACACAGACGGAACAGACGTGATTTCGCTCGGTGAAGAGCAGCTCGAGGATCATCCGTCGATAATGCTCGAGGCGCGGCGAATTGGTGGTGACCTCCATGCCTTCTTCGACAGTCGTGACGCAAGCCGGCAGCAGTTTGTTCTGACCTTTGATTTCGACCAGACACATGCGGCAAGCTCCGACATCGGAGAGCCCCTCCATTTCGCAAAGGCGCGGGATAAAAATGCCGTTCTGCCGCGCCACGTCGAGGATGGTTTCTTCCTGGCGTCCACTCAGGTCGCGCCCGTCGATCTTTAGAGTTTTAACGCTGGCGACGGGGCTCATTCGGTTTCTCCTCCGGGCTGGGCGTTGCAGACTCCCGCCGGACATTTGTGTTCTTCGACATGCGCGCGATACTCCTCGGCAAACGAACGCAGCGTGCTGACCACCGGATTGGGCGCCGATTGGCCCAACCCGCAGAGGCTCGTATGTTTGAGCAGATCGCAAAGTTCCTCGAGCATTTTCAGATCCTGCTGCGTGGCCGACATGTTTCCGATCGCGGTCAGGATGCGATGCATCTGGTACGTTCCCACGCGGCAGGGGATGCACTTGCCGCAGGACTCGGTCATACAGAAATCCATGAAGTACTTGGCCACGTCGACCATGCAAGAACTTTCGTCCATTACGATCATCCCGCCGGATCCCATGATCGAGCCGGCTTGGGCAAGAGATTCATAGTCGACGGGCATGTCGAGGCAATCGCTGGGCAAGCAGCCGCCCGAGGGACCTCCGGTCTGCACGGCTTTGAACTTGCGGCCTTCCGGAACCCCGCCGCCGATCTCAAAAACCATTTCCCGCAGCGAAATTCCCATCGGGACTTCGACCAGGCCGGTATTCTGCACACGTCCTGCAAGAGCGAAGACCTTGGTGCCTTTGCTCTTTTCGGTTCCGATCTGGGCATACCACTCGCCGCCTTTGCGAATAATCGGTGCAACACTGGCGAAGGTTTCGACGTTATTGATGAGCGTGGGTTCGCCGAACAGACCTTCCATGGCGGGATACGGCGGCCGGGGGCGCGGCGTGCCACGCTTGCCTTCGACCGAAGCGATCAGAGCCGTCTCTTCGCCGCAGACGAACGCTCCGGCTCCGAGGCGAACGTCGACCCGAAAACTGAAGCGCGTCCCGCAGATATCGGAGCCGAGCAAGCCCACGCGCTCGGCTTGACGAATCGCGGTGCGCAGGCGCTTGACCGCCAAGGGATACTCAGCGCGCACATAAGCGAATCCCTCCGACGCGCCGACGGCGTACGCGGCGATCAGCATACCCTCGAGCACGCGATGGGGATCGCTTTCGAGCACGCTGCGATCCATGAACGCGCCCGGATCCCCTTCGTCGCCGTTGCAGATGACGTATTTTTTTGTGCCCACCGATTTTGACACCGTGCTCCACTTCAAGCCGGTGGGGTAGCCGGCGCCGCCGCGTCCACGGAGTCCGCTTTTCGTAACCTGGTCGATGACTTCCCGGGGCGTCATCTCTGTGAGCGTTTTGATCAATGCCGAATAGCCTTCCCCCGCAATGTAATCCTCAATCCGCTCCGGATCGATCACGCCGGAATTTTCCAGAACGATTTTCTTCTGCCGCTGAAAAAACGGAGTATCAGTGCGACAGACCAGATGCGAAACCGGCTGCCCGCCCAGACTGTCGAGAATCGCCGCTCCGTTTTCGGCTTGTACCTTCCGATAGAGGACGCCTGAGCTGGTCGAGACCAGTGGGCCTTCGGCACATAGTCCCATGCAGCCCACACCCTTGATTTGGCAGTGGTCCTTGATGTCACGGCGGTTGGCCTCGCGATCGAGCGCATCTTTCACCGACTGGCTTTGGCAGGAAAGACATCCGGCGGCGACGCAGACATTGACACGCTGGGTGAAACGGCTCTGCGCAACGCGCTCCGATTCGGCGATCTCGGCAAGTTCCTCAGGCGTCATGGCCGGCCCATTTCTTCACGTGCTCGCGTATATCGGACCTGGTGACCTTGCCCGCGACTTCCTGATCGTAGACAACCGCCGGCGCCAGGCCGCACGAGCCCAGGCAGCGTGCCGTCAGCAGCGAAACTTTCTTGTCTGCCGTGGTTTCGCCGGGGGCGATGCCCAGGTCGCGCTGCACCGCATCGAGCAGCTGCGGAGCTCCCTTGATGTAACAGGCCGTGCCCATACAGATCACGCAAGTGTGCTGGCCCGCGGGTTTCAGAGTGAAAAAGTGATAAAAAGTCGCTACGCCATAAGCGCGGCTCAGCGGCACACGCAACGACATGGCAACGTAGCGGAGCGCCTGTTGGTCGAGGTAGCCGAACGCCTCTTGCACCGTGTGCAGCGTTTCAATCAGACCGCGAGCCTGCTGGCCCTGTCGCCGAATCGTGGCGTCGACCAGTTTCCAGCGCTTGTCCTGATTGGGGGGGCTGGGTTTGGCAACGTATGAAGACATGATTGTTCCCACCATGGACGACAAATAAAGGCAAACTTCCAGGGATGTCGAGGCCGGGAATAAGGGTGAAACTCCGCATAAAAGAACTCTTAATTCTAGCCCCCGCAACTGGCGCCTGCAATGACCGGGGACCGATCGTTTCCTGTGCGAGTTTCAGGTTGGATCAGTTTTCGCCCGACCGGCGTTCGAATGCCGTTCGAGCTTGCACTCTCTGCACAACACGCGGCTCCTCTATGAACCTGGGCCCGTTGCCATTTGGCAACCTACACGGGCTCGTGTTCATCTGACCCATGTCTCACGATTCAGCAAGGCCGTGAATCAAAACGATGAAGAAGATTCTCGTCACCGGCAGCGCCAAATTCGTTGCTTCCCACACTTCAGACGCCCTCTCGCGAACAGGGATTCGCAGTCGCGGACCGCAAGACTGATCGTGGCGTCTTCGACGTCAAGCCAGGAGCAAGGTCCTGGGTCTCTCGGCAAGTCGGCGAATCGGTGCCCGGTTTCGGCCTGACCTTCAGCCTATGAACTTGCCCGTCAACTCACCCTGTTCATCTCGTGCGGTGCTGATTTTTGGCGGCGCCGGATTTATCGGATCTCACTGGGCGCATTTCCTCCTCACGAATACCGAAGCATCGGTCCACATCTTCGACAATCTGTCGCGCAAAAATGGCGAAGACAATCTGCGCTGGCTGCGAAAATCCCCGGGAGCAGACAGCCGGGTGCAGGTCACGGTTGCCGACATTCGCGACAGCAGAGCGGTCGAACGGGCCGTTTGTGCGGCGTCCGAGATTTACCACTTTGCGGCGCAGACGGGAGTGACGGCCTCGGTCGCAGATCCGCGCACTGACTTCGAAGTAAACGCACTCGGAACTTTCAACGTTGTCGAAGCGGCTAGACGAAGCGGGAATCGTCCGTTTCTGCTCTTTACCTCGACCAGCAAGGTCTACCGGCGGATTCGGCCTTCCCATTCCGATCATGGTGTCCTCGATCGCAACTTCCAGGCGGGCAGCAACTCGGTTTCGGTTGTGGAATCGCAAACCCTGGATTTCCATTTTCCCTACGGCTGTTCCAAGGGCATGGCCGACCAATATGTCCATGACTATGCGAGAACGTTCGGCGTTCCCACCGTCGTGTTTCGCCTGTCAGCGGTCGCCGGCCCGCGGCAATCTGGAAGCGACGATCAGAGCTGGGTTTCGCGCTTCATTTTGTCGGCGTTGGAGAGGGAACCTGTTTTCATTTACGGCAACGGGCGTCAAATCCGCGACGTGCTCGCGGTCGGGGATCTTCTGCGCGCCTTCGCGGCAGCCTACGAATATCGAGAGAAGACCGCAGGCCAGATCTACAACATCGGCGGCGGCGCCGCCAATGTCGTGTCGCTCGCGGAGTTCATTGGATTGATCGCAACCGTGTTGAATGTGCGAGTAGAGTACCGCTTCCATCCCGCCCGCCCGGGAGATCAGCCCGTCTACATCACCAATTTCTCGAAGTTCACCAAACACACGGAGTGGCTGCCCGAACGTAGCGTGGAGCAAATCGTCTACGACATCGGCAATTGGTACCGGAGCAGCAAAGCGCCCTCGATTCCAGCGCAGCTTCCGATTCCCGCCAGCACCGTTGCCAGGGACGCGATTCGCCAGATCGCATCGTGAAGTTCGCCCCAGTGGAGCGGGCGGACCTGACCGCCTGTTCAGAAGCGGGGCAGAGAGCATTCTTGTTCGCCGTCCAGGACGCATACTCCGGGCCCAGCTGGCGCGCTCTGCGTCCCTTGGCGGATTTTCGTCCAGCTTCCGGTCTGGCGAATATCCAGTTCACTGCACCTGAAAAAGACATGGGCGGATTGCTCCGCCCCGGACTGCAATCGTGATGCCCGGCGCTCAGAACGAATAACGCAGGCCGAACTCCATCACGCGTGCGTTGGACAGTGTAGAGCTGAAGTTGCCGAAGCTGGTTACGTCGGAAAGCGAAGTATTCCCGTCTGCGTACATCGTGCCCACGTCGAAGCGCGGCGAATTGGTTACGTTGAACATTTCCCAGGAGAATTTCACCAACTGGCCTTCCCTGACTTGCCAGCTCTTTAGCATTCCCGTATCCACGTTGAAGGTCCCGGGGCCTCGTAGTCCGTTGCGCATGCCTGCCTCCCCGGGATATGCGGGCCGGAACAGATTGATGGCTGCGTTGGGGTTCGTAGGATCAGTAATGCCCGGGTCCTTAAACACGTTCGGGCCAGTCCCGCTCGCCTCCGGAACAATGAAGCTGCCGGTTTTTGGGCGAGCGCTGCTGATGGGCACGGCTTGGGTCTCGAGCTGGAAGTTCGTCGCCCACGCAGGACTCAACAAGGAGAAGGGATATCCAGTCGACCAGTGCCACAAACCCGAAACGGTCCAACCGCCGAAAATCGCGTTGGTAATGCCGTTCATTCTGGAGCCGAATCGTTTTCCGCGTCCGAATGGCAGGTTGTACACCCAGTTGGCATTGACATTGTGCGTAGTGTCGAAATCCGACACACCGCGATTCTGCTTGGGGAACCACGAGTTAATGATCTGGCTACCCAGGCCAAATCCCTCAAACTCGTTGATCCGCTCCGCATTTGAACCCAAGTCTATGGATTTTGAGTAGGTGTAGTTCAGGTCAAACGCCAGTCCGCCGGAGCGATGGCGCAAACTGAACTGCCCGGCATTGTAGGAACTGTTGCCGATCGTGCGCCAGGCAAACAGAGAAGAAAATTGTGGACTGTAATA
>JASHRE010000699.1 GCA_030037515.1 Candidatus Sulfotelmatobacter sp. | reverse complement strand
ATCCGAGTTCTCGCCATGGTTGCCCTCGCATCGTCATGGCTCTTGCCTGCGCAAGATCAAAGCGCGGGTGAGCTGCACGGCAAAATCTGTGATGGGTCGGGCAAGCCGGTCGCGTCCGTTCAGGTCGTGTTGCAAAGAGAAGGGGAACCGGCGACCTTCGACGCGCAGACGGAAGCGGAAGGAAACTATAGATTTGCCGCGCTCAAACCCGGGGTCTACCGGCTCGCAACCAGGGGCTCGCGCTTGTTTCGCGACGCCAGCGTAGCTTCCGTATCGATCGCGGCGGGACAGTCGAAGACCCTGGACCTCACCCTCGAAGTCCGCTCGAAGGCTGAGCAGGGCGACGGCTCGGCCGATTCTCCCAGTTTTTTCGATCCGCCACAGTTCACCGTTTCAGGCGTGACTGATACCACGAATCTGGGTGGCCACGGTTCCGAGCCAGTCATGCGCAATCGGGAAGCGGTAGAGAAAGACGTAATATCTCTGGCCGCCGACTCCCCGGCGCGGGCATCGCTTCCCCCGTCGAACGCATATGATCTCGCCCTCAAGTATGCCAACACCGGTGACTACGCGCGGGCCCGCGATCAGGTGCAGAGCGTGATCGCGCACCAGCCAACGGCCCAGGCTCACCATCTGCTTGCGTCGGTCGATGAAAAGCTGGGGGACTCGCTCGACGCGGTCGAGGAGTACGAGCGGGCGGCGGAACTTGATCCCAGCGAATCGAACATATTCGACTGGGGATCGGAACTTCTGTTGCACCACGCGCCCCAACCGGCGATTGAAGTGTTTACGAAGGGCAACGGCCGGTTTCCGGCGTCCACCCGCATGCTGATCGGACGCGGGGTGGCCGAGTTCGCGGCCGGTTCCTATGAAAAAGCCGTCGAGAGGCTGTGCCAGGCTTCGGATTTGCACCCCGATGATCCGCTTCCTTATCTGTTCCTGGGGAAAATTCAGCGGAACGAAAACACAATTTCCGCCGAGGTTGTCGAGCACCTCCACCGGTTTCGGAAATTGCGACCGGGCGACGCCAGTGCGAATTATCTTTATGCAGTCGCGCTGTGGAAACAAAGCCAGCCCGCACCCTCGGCGGCAACGATGGCGAAGATGCAGTCGCTGCTGAACACGGCGATTCGCCTGGATGCGAAGTTCGGTGAAGCCTACTTGCAACTGGGCATCCTGCAGGCGTCTCAACGGAATTCCGTGGCTGCAATCGCCGACTTCCAGCATGCCCTCGAGAATCAGCCGGATTTGCAGGAGGCCCACTATCGACTGGCGCAAGTCTATCGGGCGGCCGGCAAGATGGACGATGCGCGGTCCGAAGTGGACATCTATCAACGTCTGCAACAGCAGTCGAAACAAGAAACCGAACGGGAGCACCACGAAATCAAGCAGTTCGTCTACAGCCTGCGCGACAAACCTGCGAGTCAGATTCAATGAACTACTGGTGGGTGGTGCAATCTGTTTTCCGCTTGCCCTAGATCGGCAATTTCGATATAGTCGCGCACCATCAGTTCCGCGGGACGTCGGTCGTCACCTCAATCTCCCTCGGAGGAGCCAATGTCGGAAACAAAAGACGATAATTTCGCCGGCCGGGCCGCGACTTATTTTGTTTTCGTATTTCTCATTGCGGCGATCGTCGAAACCGTTCTGGCGAACCTGGCGAAATGACTTTTTCCGGTTTCAAAGCCTCTCTCCAGCCCCAGCCGGCCCCGGCTCGGTGGCGCGAGCACGTCGTCCACCCATGCGATCAGGCGCGTGTGTTACACTCTCTGCTTCACAATTGAGATCGTCTGCAGACGACAACGCCCGACGGCACATGCTTCTTTCCAAAGAATATGTGAATTACCCGGCCCGCGAAGTCACCAAGAGACTCATTGCTGGCAAATTGATTGAAACCGACGCCGTTCCCACCGTAACCGAGCGCGTTCACACGGCATTGCTCGATGAACTGTCGCTCGAAGACCGCATCAACGACGAAGTCCGGGTGATTCTCGAAGCGTATTCCGAAGAAATGCGCAAAACGGGCGCGAACTATCAGGAGATGTTCCGCAAAGTGAAGAGCGAACTGGTGCGCAAATACAAGGCGGTGCTGTGAGACTGAGCCGCGACAAGGTGAACGTGGTCGCCCGCGCCGTCAGCGACGTCTTGAAGCAGATGGATGAAGTCGAGTTCATCGAAGACCCGAACACGATCCGCCAGGAAACTCGCAAGATTCTCGAAGACCTGCTGAATCAGGAAGAGAAGATCGACCAATCCGCTCGCCAGAAAATCGAGAGCCAGAAGCGCACGATCCTCGAAGGCTCGCAAGAGTGGGACATCCTTTACCGCAAGTATTACAACGAGGAAGTCAAGAAGCTGGGCGTGTGAAGCTCGGCGTCTCGTCCCTCTCGAAATTCAAATTCCCCACCCGGTCTCGCCCAAAAACCGGAGGTTTAGTCCGTCGGATGGACACCCGGCGAGGAAGTCAAAATCCCCGCCTCTTTGACTTCGCTCAGGGCAGAGCTCTAAAAACGCAGGACAAGAACGGTACGCCCGCATTTCGCGGATTCACAGCGGACGGCCCTTGAAGAAGTAAATCAGCTCGATGATAAGGATGACGACTACCATGAGTTCGAGAACGAACGCGCGGGACTGGTTGAATTGCTCGACCATGAAGCGGTAAAGATCTTCGGCGGTCTGCAACTTTTCGTTGACCAGATCCTTGTAATCAGGGACGCCGACTTTCTGCGCACACAGCTTGTAAAGGCGCGCGGAGAACATGTCGCTCAGGAACTTGATGGCGTTGTCGGCCCGCTCCGTCAGTTCGTTCACGTCCAACAGCACGGTGTGCAGTTTTGAGGCGGCGCGAGCGGTTCGCCAACGCGACCACCAGCCGGTGCCTCCGGTTTCGAGGAAGTCGTAGACGCCCTGGAGTTCCCGGGTGAGGAATTCGTCGTAGTGGCGGAACTCGAGCAGCTGCGAGTTGGCGTATTGCAGGAGTTGAATGGCGGTTTCGGCACCCGCGGCCGTATCGTAGATGAAAGCGGCGTTCCACCCGATAACCGCCAGATCGTTCGGGTAGTAGGAGATGCGCGATTGCAGAATCTCCTGGCGCTCGCCGTCGGAAAGCTGCGCAGTCTCGCCGCGGACAACCCGGGCGATCTTGTCGCCATGCGCGGCAAGCAAGTCGTCGGCCGAGGGTGAGCCGTCGATCTCGCGCACGTGAAAGATGAAATAGTCCTCTTGCAGCCAGTTGCCCTTGTAAGGTTTGACCAGCGCCGGGGCGGCACGCTCGAGGCGCTGGCGGGCGATGCGGGTGGCGACGGACTCGAAACTGGTGTCGGAAGTCCAGCGGCTGGAGAGCTGGATCAATTCGTCCCAACTACCGGTGAAGGGCAACTCAAAAACCAGGCTGATGACTCCGTAATCGAAGTACTTGATTTGGCCTTCCAGTCGCTCGCCGCTTTCAAGAGTGACCGGGTCAAGGGTAACGACCACCGGCGTGCGCTGGTATTGGACGTAAGAGGGCGCGGTGTTTTTGAGCGGGAGCTGTTGGGTGCGGGCTCCGATGATGCGGCGAAGCTCGTCGAGGCGAATCTCTTCGCAAACGTCGAATTGGATAAGGATCAGAACCGAGCCGCTCAGAGCCGTACGGACTTGGGCGATCGAAGGAACGGAGGCGGTGAGCGTTTTGTGCGCCCCGGCTGTTTCGGCCGTGTCGTTGGGCAGCGTCGGAGTTGTGAGTTCGGGATTCATAGGCTTTGACAGACGGCTTTGGTCTCGCTCGAAGTGGACCTGAGAACGCGCCCAGGAAAAGGCGCGGGAGACTGTACCTATTTTCCCAGAATCCGGGGAATTGGGCTATACACCGAAGGACCTATGTATGTTATTGATTTACAACCGTTTATATGCCAGTGCTCCGAGAAGCAAACCGGCTGCCGCCAAGACCCCGACCCTCGCTCCGGCGCGCTGCATGGAGGCGCGGACGTCGGCTTGACGCTGCCGGACCGAGGCGGATTCGGGGTATGGATCGTCAGGCACCGTCCCGTTGAGGGCGATCTGGAGAACTTCAGCGAGATGCAGAGCATTGCGGCCAGTGCCCTGGGAGATTTGCTCGCGGCAACTGAATCCGTCGGCGATGATGAGCCAATCGGCTGGGGCGCTGCGGACGGCGGGAAGCAGTTCGAGTTCTCCGATGGCTTGGGAGATTTCGTATTTGTCGGGCTCGAAGCCGAACGAGCCGGCCATGCCACAGCATCCGGGAGCGGGCGATTGGAAGTCGACGCCAAGGCGCTTGAGCAGCGACTCTTCGGCGGTCATCTTCATGATCGATTTGTGATGGCAGTGGCCGTGGAGCAAAGCCCTCCGGTTGAGCTGAGGAAGTTCTGCGCTGGGAGCGAGTTTCTGCTCTAGAAATTCGCTGAGCAGGAAGGTTTGCCTGCTCAACGCTTGGGCGCGTTGGTCGCCGGGGAAGAGGTTGGTGAGTTCATCGCGGAAAACCGCGACGCAGCTCGGTTCAAGACCGACAATCGGGATGCCGGTTTCGATTTCGGGCTGGAGGGTGTCGAGAATTTCGAGCAGGAGCCTGCTGGCGCGGTCGAGCATGCCGAAGTCATACAGAGGGCGTCCGCAGCAGAGATTGGCTTGCGGGACGCGGACGCGGAAACCGGCGGTTTCGAGGACTTCGACGGCGGCACGGGCGGTCTGCGGCAGGAAGTGGTTGTTGAAGGTATCGGCCCAGAGGAGCACCTCCGGCGCGTCGGTTTCAGAAGAACAGTCCGCACTTCGGCCAACACCGGCCAGAAGTGGGCCATGGGGGCCGGATTCCTGAGTCCAGGGAGAATCCCACGCTGGCTTCGCTTGGCGGGGCGGACGACCACCCCATCCGGCGAAAACCGCGCCGAGTGGGGCCGGTTGAACGCGTCGGCCCCCGCGCGAGCGGAACCACTCCTTGAATGTCTGCGCCGCGAACGGGGGGATTTTGCGTGGCAGGGGAATGCCGGCGACCAACTTTGCGATCTCGCGCAAGAATGGAAGCTGGGTTGCCAGATTGGCAAGACCAGGGACATTCGAGGCGATACGCGCCCACACGTCGATGTTGCCGAATGCGTAGGCCCTGATTGGGCGAATTCGACCTTGGTAATGGTGCGACAGAAATTCGGCTTTGTAGCTGGCGACGTCGACGCGGGTGGGGCAGTCGCTTTTGCATCCTTTGCAGGCCAGACAGAGATCGAGCGAACGTTTGACCTCCTGGCTGAGCCAGCCATCGCGAATGATCGCGTCCTCTCGCGCCGGAGTCTGGGTCATTTCCCAGAGCAAGTGGGCGCGGCCGCGGGTGGAGTGTTCTTCTTCGCGGGTTACCCGATAGCTCGGGCACATCACTCCGCCTTCGTCGCGACGGCATTTGCCGACTCCGACGCAGCGCAGAGTTGCCCCCGCCAAGCCACCGTTATCATCGGGAAACTGAAAGTGCGTCTTCGGTTCCCAGGCCGTGTAGTTCGGGCCGAGGCGCAGGTTCTCGTCAATTTTGTAAGGATCGACGACTTTGCCGGGATTCATCTTCCCGTCGGGATCCCATGCGGATTTGAACTTGCGAAAAGCTTCGATCAATTCCGGGCCGAACATTTTCGGAAGGAGTTCGGCGCGGGCTTGTCCGTCGCCGTGCTCGCCGGAGAGCGATCCGCCATAGCTGACCACAAGATCGGCGGCTTCCTCAATGAAGCGGCGGAACTTGCCAACACCTTCTTTTGACCTGAGATCGAAACTCAGCCGGTTGTGCACGCATCCGTGGCCGAAGTGGCCGTAGAACGAGCCTGTGTAGCCGAAGGCGTTGACCAATTTGCGCAGATCGCGAAGACAGCCACCGACTTTTTCCGGAGCAACCGCAGCGTCTTCCCAGCCTTCCCAAGCCATGGGCTGACCGGGAACGTAGGACGTAGCCCCTAGGCTGGATTCGCGAATTTCCCAGACCCGCTTGGCCTGCACTCCGGAATAGAGAGCTACTTTTGGGCGATCGGGGCCAGGCTTCAGTGATTGCATCAGGCAGAGGGCTTGGGATTCGGCTTCGGAAAGCGTCTGACCGCCAAACTCGGCCAGCAACCATCCTCCGCCCTCGGGCAAAAGCGCGAGACCTTCGGGATTGAGATTCTTTGCGCGCGTGCAGGCGACGAGAATGTCGTCGAAGCCCTCGAGACCGATCGGCTTGTATTCAAGAATTTCGGGAACGCGGTCGGCGCACTGGTAAATGTCGGGGAACCCGAGTACCAGCAGCACTCGCTGGGGCGGACTTTCGACAAGCCGGCAGGTGGCTTCCAGGACTGTGACGCATGTGCCTTCGGAACCGACCAGAGACCGGGCGATGTGAAATCCGTTCTCGGGGAGAAGATGGTTGAGGTTGTAGCCGGAGACCCGGCGCGGGATGCTGGGGAATTTTTGGCGGATGAGCGGGGCGTATTGATCCGCAATCTGGTGAAGCCTGCTCAGGATTTCGTTCGCGCCTTTCGCCGACGATGACGCGAGCGCCACATCAAGCCTGCGGCCCGATACTTCCGGGCCGCCGGACAGCCGAGGGCCCCTCCGCCCCGAAGCGCCAAAAACGGGCGGGTTGGGGATCCCGGCGCTGTCCCCACATGATTCGATCCGATTCTGGCCGACGTAGAACCGCCCTCCGTCGTAGGTAACGATTTCGAGTTCTTCGATGTTCTCATCGGTCTTGCCCGCCATGACCGAATGCACGCCGCAGGAATTGTTGCCGATCATGCCGCCGATGGTGCAGCGATTGTGGCTGGCGGGATCGGGACCGAAGGTCAGATGGTATTTTTCGGCGGAGTTGCGGAGCTGATCGAGAACGACTCCGGGCTGGACGCGAGCGATGTGTGCATCTGGATCGATCTCAAGAATCCGGTTCATGTGCCGGGAGAAATCGAGTACAACCGCGACGTTGCAGCACTGCCCCGCCAGCGACGTGCCGGCACCGCGACAGAGCAGGGGAGCTCCGAATTCCCGGCAAACGGAAACTGCGGCCAGAACATCATCGCTATCGCGCGGCAGCACCACACCGATGGGAACCTGACGGTAGTTGGAACCGTCGCTGGCGTAAACAGCGCGGCTGCCTCCGTCAAAGCGAACCTCGCCACGGACCCGCGCTCGCAGGGTTTCGGCCAATTCCGCCGCATCGTTTCCAGAGGAGCGTGACCGAGGACCTGCGCTTTTGTCTGGCATGGGCCCGTGTCCGGTTCAGTTCGAGGACGTCGTTGGCTTGTTGATGCTGTTGATCTGGATCTTCGTCAAATCGCCGCTCGCTTCGACGTTAACCGTGATCATGTTGCCCTGATCGTTCGAGACGATCGAACAGTGGTTCTGCGTGGATGTGCTCGATATGGCGCTGGGAAATTTTGCGCGATAGAAGTCGCAGACCTTATCCAAAGGGTCGCTGGTGGTGAAAACGGCAGACGTGGTGTGAAGTCCGCCAAAACTGGCGCTGGCTGAGGCGTTCTTTTGCGGTTGTGCTCCGGGATAGATGTCGACGCCTAAGTCTTTGGCTAATTGCTGCGCGTCTTTGGTCGTATCGACGCTGCCGAAAGGAGTTTCAACTTTCACGCGATTGCCGTCTTGCGAGATGTGGCTCCTGCGGGCGATGTGCATTCCGATAATGCCGAGCGTGGCGATTCCGAGAATGCCGAACACGACGACGACAGCCACCACGACCAGAATGATCTTGACCGCGCTGCTGCCACCACTTTTCGCTGCGGCCGGGCCGGGCGAAACTGCCGGCGAAGTCGCCGGCGGAGCCGGAGAAGCCGTGGCCCCGGTCACCACCGTCCCGCATTTCGTGCAGAATTTCGCTCCCGGAGAAAGATTCGCGCCACAGGAATTGCAGAATGCCATGGATGCCCTCGTCTCCTATCAGTGTAGTCGATGGGCGAGTATAGCGCAGATGGAGGTGGCTGGTAGCGGCTAAGGGCTTACGCTCCCCCGTGCTGCGCTGTGGTCGCGGGGCGGACCCCTCGGCTTCGCTCCGGACCAGCCGCGTCCGCCACCACCCGAGTCTTAGTTCCAGACTCGCGTGGCGTAATCGGCCATCGAGAGAGTCAGCAGGATAATCAGGAAAGCGATGGTCGTGATCACGACTAACTTGAGCAGACGTTCGTGCGCGCCCTTGATGTGCATAAAGAAGAGCGCGACCAGCAGAGCTTTCGTCGAGGCGATGGTCAGAGCGACGGCGGCATTCCAGGGGCCGAGGTCAATCTTGGCAACCTCGTAGGTAAGAAATGTGCCGAACAGCAACGCCGCCCATACGGCGAAATAGGTTGCCAGGGGCGATGACTTCGAATGATCAGATGGTGCAGACATAGAAAGCTCACTTTCCGGTGCTACTTGTGCCGGTCGATCAAATACAGCAACGGAAAAAGATAAATCCAGACAATATCCACGAAGTGCCAGTAGAGGCCGCCAATTTCGAGCGGCGTGTGGTACTCGGGAGTGAAATGCCCCTTCCATGCCATCCACAGAAGCCAAGCAAAGATTCCCAGCCCGACGATCATGTGGAGCGCGTGCAGCCCCGTCATGATGAAGTAAAGGGCGAAGAAAATCTCGGCGTGACGCGGGTTGGCGTATTGACCGGGGTGGCTGGGAACCTCCTGATGTTCGAAGCTGAACGATGCGCCCGGGACGTGGTGCTCGACAAACTTGTCGTGGTATTCGATCCCCTTGATGCCAAGGAATGAGAGACCGAAGAGCATGGTGAGCACAAGCATGAGAAGCATCAGGGCGCGGCGGGAAGTTTGCGCGGCCCAGATCGCCAGAACCACGGTCAAGCTGCTGCAGATCAGGACGGCGGTATTGGCGCCGCCCAGCGCAGCGTTGATCGACGTACTGGCGGCGGCGAAATCGGCGAAGTACCAAGTGCGATAGATCAGATAGGCGCAGAACAAGCCGCCGAAAAACATGACTTCGGTGGCGAGGAAGATCCACATGCCGAGGCTGGCGGCATCGCGTTGCTGCTGCGGCTCGGCGAAATGATGCAGCAGCGCCGGATTGTGCGCTTCGGCGTGAGTCGCGGTCTCGACGACGATTTGGCTATCCGGCAACGTGCACCTCCGCGGGATGGGCGGCATCGATTTCGTCGTAGTTGTAAGCTTCCCAGGTCACAACCGGCTCCTGGTCGAAGTTGAAAGTCGGCGGAGGCGATGCCGTCTTCCATTCCAGGCCGGCGGCGTTCCACGGGTTGTCGGGAGCGGGCTTGCCATAGCGCATGGACCAGAGGAAATAAATCATCGGAAGCAGATACCCGATGCCGAGAATGGTCGCGCCGGCGGTGGAAAAGACGTTGAGGATCTGAAACTCGGGCATGTGGCTGTAATCGTAGTAGCGGCGCGGCATGCCGAGATATCCGAGGATGAATTGCGGGAAGAAGGTCAGGTTGAAGCCGACGAAAACGATGAGCGCCGCCAGCCGTGCCCAACCTTCGGGATAGAGCTTGCCGGAAATTTTCGGCCACCAGAAATGCATGCCGCCCAGATATCCCATGAGCGCGCCCCCGACCATGATGTAGTGGAAGTGCGCCACCACGAAATAGGTGTCGTGGACATGAACATCGAGGCCAAGCGCGGCGAGGAACAGACCAGTGAGCCCCCCGATCGTGAACAGACCGAGGAAACCGAAAGCGTAAAGCATCGGCGCATCGTAGCGGATCGAGCCTTTGTAAAGGGTCGCGGTCCAATTAAAGACTTTGACTGCCGAAGGAACGGCAACCGCGTAACTGAGCAGAGAAAATACCAGCGCAGCATACACCGAGATTCCCGCGACGAACATGTGATGCGCCCAGACCAAAAATCCAAAGACCGCGATGGCGATCGATGACAGGGCGACGAAGCTGTAGCCGAAAATGCGCTTGCGCGCGAAGCAGGCGATGACCTCGCTGATCACGCCCATCGAGGGCAAAATCATGATGTAAACGGCGGGATGCGAGTAGAACCAGAACAGATGCTGGAACAGCAGTGGATCGCCACCCAGCTTGGGATCGAAGATGCCGAGGTGCAACGCGCGCTCGGCGACCACCAGCACCAGAGTGATGGCGATCACCGGTGTACCGAGAATCTGGACGATGCTGGTGGCGTAGTGCGCCCAGATAAATAGCGGCAGGCGCGGCCAGGTCATGCCCGGGGCGCGCATGCGGTGAATG
>JASHRE010000698.1 GCA_030037515.1 Candidatus Sulfotelmatobacter sp. | reverse complement strand
CGGCAAGATGCACCCGTTTGTTCCAGCGCAGTGCGGCGAATTGAGACTGCCGGCAATCCCTGCTCCCTGCCCTGTTCCACACGGCATTTGGGGCCTCCTCGTTGGCATCGCCGAAAAGGACCGATTTTGTGAGGAGCTCCGACTCGTGATCGGCCGGACTGGCTCGAGCCAGTGGTCAGGCGACTGACAAGCGTCAGTATTCTGGCGCTTTCGTCAGAACGCGTGCACTCCGACAGCGCGTGCGACCGAGCGCGCTGTCGGTCTCGCCAAAAGGGTGGTTCAACGTTTTCAAGAACTCTCGTGAATCCTGAAAATCAGAACAATTCTCCAGGTTGTATCTCGTTGGTCTGGGTCACTTTATCTTCGAGCGAAGAGCGGTTTGTCATTTGCGGCGTGGCTATCGGATTCCATCCACTGGGCCCGAGGGCCGGAGCGGAGTCGATCGTTTGGTGAACAGGACTGGCTCATCGGCCGAAAGCCAAGGCATCGAGGACGGCAGTTGAGCAGTGTCGACCACACTGGAGGATTTCGAATCAAGATCGTTGCTGGGCTCGACCTCCTATGGTGCGAGATGGTTTTCTTCGAATGGGGCGAAAACATTTGCCTGAGGCGGGGTGGGTAACGGCTGCAGACAGCGGCGGTCCGGTGGCGGATTGTTCAATACGAGGTCGCGGGGAGCCTGGCAATCGTCCTCCTCCGCAATACGGATTATCTGTTCAATCTCGGTACGAAGGGTGCGACCAGTGCATCAGGCGGCGCGGAGTTGGTTCGAACCAGGTTGAGCAGCGGCGTGGGATAGATACCACTCCAGATTAAAACAATCGAGAGTGCGACCACGACAAAGACTCCGCTCCTAGATATTGTCCGAGTGACAGCACGCGCTGGCGGGGCTGAGTATAGTGCCACGACGATACGCAGATAGTAGAAATGGCCAGCGACGCTGGTGATGGCTAGAATCAAGATCAAGGGCCAGGCGTAGGCCGCTGCACCGGCCGCGAGCACATAGAACTTGCTGACGAATCCCATGGTTGCCGGAATTCCGGCGAGCGAGAGCAGCGCCACGGTTAAGACAGAGGCAAGCAACGGTCGTTGCCAGAAGAGGCCGCGGTAGTCCTCGATATCATCGGCATCGCGCCCGGCACAGGAAAGCACTGTCACAGCTCCAAACGCGGCCAGTAGCGTTGCAGTGTAGGCCACCAGGTAGAAGCTCACCGCTTCGGTTCCCAGGTCTCCGCCCGCCAGAAACGCAACCAATATGTATCCGAAATGGGCAATCGAAGAGTAAGCCAGAATCCGCTTAACGTTTGTCTGCCCGAGCGCGAGCAGATTGCCCGCGCACATCGAGGCAACCGCGACGATGGCGAAGACCAGGAACACGCCGCCGTACCGCAATGCGCCGGACAAATAAGCGTAGCGCAGCAGCAGCGCCACCATCGCAGTTTTGGATGTTGTAGCGACGAACGCCGCCACGGGCGCGGGTGCGCCTTCGTATACATCCGGAGTCCAGAGATGAAAAGGAACCGCGCCGAGTTTGAAGCCGATTTCGGTGACGGTAAGCACAACTCCGGGCACGAGCAACGCGAGCCTGGACCCTCCAATGGAAATTTCTCGGATGCTCGAAAATTCCATCGTCCCGGTACCGGCGTAGATGAGGGAAACTCCGAAACAGGAGGAATGCGGCGGACGCAGAAGCCAGGATCAGGTACTTGATTCCCGCTTCGAGCGACTGATTTCGGTCTTTCAAGTACGCAACTAAGGCATACAAGGACACACTCAAGATCTCAAGTCCGAGCGCAAAATCGGAATGTCCCCACCGACAGGCGTCAGATCCGCTTGCTCGAATTCCTGCTGGCGCACTTCGATCACTTCGGAGTGGAGCGCGTCTGCTCCGGGATCGGCGCGCCCAACATCTACGAGTATCTCCGCGAGGTGGAAAAAATACCCGAACGGTCCGACATAGCTGAGTTGATCAAGTCTGCCAAAGATCACACGAAAGCAATCGTCGAGCCCGCCCTCGACCAGAAAAATCCGAGCGCTTTATGGCGTGCGACGGTCGAGATGCTGGTCTCCATCCTTGGAGCCGAGGCCGGCAATCTCGCCTTGAAGGTTTTCGCCACCGGTGGCGTTTACGTGGCGGGCGGTGTCGCTATGCACCTGATCGAATTTCTGAGGAAACCCGAGTTCATGGAAGCTTTTTCCAAAAAAGGCCGTTTCCAAGACCTCATGCAGCGCATCCCAGTTCACGTGATCAGCGCGCGGCGTTGGTGGGAGCGGCGACCTACGGCTTAGAAACTCTTCAAAGTGGTGGGGTGGGGGGAAGGCGTGAGCGAAACTTTCCTAATGGCGTATTTGGCTCGTCACGGGGAGACGGCCTGGACGATCACAGGCCAACATACAGGCCTCACCGACCTACCGCTCACTGAACGCGGGGAAACGAATGCACAAAGGCTTGGTGCGCGTTTAACGGGAATCCCTTTTGACAGGGTTTTCACAAGCCCCTTGAGGCGGGCGAGGCGGACGTGCGAACTCGCCGGGTTTGCTCAGGTAGCTGCACTGGATCAGGACTTGCTCGAATGGAACTACGGAAGTTACGAGGGGCGCCTTACGGTGGACATACTTCGAGAACGTCCGGACTGGCAACTGTTTCGGGACGGATGTCCGGGCGGTGAGTCTGCCGAGCAAGTCGCTGAACGAGCCGATCGCGTCGTAGCCCGCGTACGCCGAGTGGCTGGAAACGTTCTACTTTTTTCCAGCGGGCATTTTCTTCGTGTGCTGGCCACACGCTGGATTGGGATCGCGCCCATCAACGGCCAGGCGCTCATGCTGAGCACGGCTAGCTTGAGCGCGCTAAGTTATGAAAACAGTCTTTCGCAGCCGGCAATTTCGCTGTGGAATGACACGCATCATGTGCTCAAGTCTAACCCGCCCGAAGATCTGAAGACCTTGGAGCACAAGCCGCTAGAGGCAGGAAGGTGACACGATGAAAGCGACGCGGTGGCTTCACGACAACGGCCAGAGCATCTGGCTTGATAACATCACTCGCACACTCCTAGACAGCGGTACGCTGCAGAAATATATCCACGACTTCTCGGTAACCGGACTAACCTCGAATCCGACGATCTTCGATCATGCGATCAGGAATAGCGCAGCGTATGACGCAGCCATCTGCGAGAAACTGCATGACGGGAAGTCGGGTGAGGCGCTTTTCTTCGGACTCGCCTTGGAGGATCTTTCCCGGGCCGCCGAGCTCTTTCAGCCCACTCACAGAAAAACCAATGGCACCGACGGCTGGGTATCGCTCGAAGTCTCCCCACTTCTGGCTCATGACACCGCCCGCACGCTCGCTGCTGCGAAAGATCTGTCTGACCAGGGGCCCGATAACTTATTCATCAAGATTCCGGGCACCAAGCAAGGTCTTCCCGCAATTCAGGAAGCGATTTTCGCTGGCGTGCCGGTCAACATCACGCTGTTGTTTTCTCGCGAGCAGTACCTGGCGGCGAATGACGCCGTCCTGCGGGGCATCGAACGGCGAATTGCGGCCGGGCTCAATCCCCATGTCGGATCTGTGGCATCGGTCTTCGTCAGCCGCTGGGATGTGGCGGTTGCCCATAAAGTGTCGGAGAAATTGCGCAACCAGCTTGGCATCGCAATCGCCAAACGCATCTACAAAGCTGCCAGTCACGTCCTGAGCTCTCCCCGCTGGTTGCGTGCTTACAACCTGGGTGCCCGCCCGCAGCGTTTGTTGTGGGCGAGTACCGGAACCAAAGACCCCGCAGCCTCGGACATTCTCTATGTGGAGGCGCTGGCTGCCCCCTTTACGGTAAACACTATGCCCGAGGCTACATTGAAGGCCTTGGCTACTCACAATGAGTTAGACGAATTCTTACCCACCGACGGCGGGAACTCTGAAGAAGTGCTAGGTCAGTTTGCCGAGGAAGGTATCGATATCGATGCGCTGGCAGATGAGCTTCAAAATGAAGGAACGGAATCGTTTGTCAAGTCGTGGAATGACTTGATGGCTGTGATCTCTTCAAAGTGCGCCTTGCTTGACAAGAGCATTGGGTCGAAAGCCAGTTAGGAAGAGAGACGAAGTCTCGGAAAAAGGAGCATGAAGAATGGCAGCACGCGTTCAGCCTCTCACAAAACGGCCCGCGAGCAAGCGCAGTGTGTGGAGCGCACTTGCCTCAGACTACAACAAGGTGTCGAAGCTGCATCTGCATCAGCTTTTTGCCGGCGATCCCCAGCGTGGCGAGCGCATGGCAGTTGAAGCGGTCGGCCTTTACCTCGATTACTCCAAGAACCGCGTCACCGATGAAACTCTCAGACTTCTGCTGCGGCTTGCCGACGAGTCTGGTTTGCGCGAACGAATCGATGCCATGTTTAGCGGCGAAAAGATCAACATCACGGAAAAGCGCGCCGTGCTGCACGTCGCTCTGCGCGCGCCGAGAGATGCTTCGATTCTGGTCGACGGAAAAAACGTCGTGCCTGAAGTTCATTCGGTGCTCGACAAAATGGCTGATTTTTCCAACCGGGTGAGGATCGGCGCGTGGAAAGGACACACCGGGAAGCAGATCCGCAACGTCATCAACATTGGCATTGGTGGCTCGGACTTAGGGCCGGTGATGGCCTACGAAGCGCTCAAGCATTATTCGGAGCGCGCCATGAACTTCCGCTTCGTTTCCAATATCGACGGAACGGACTTTGCCGAGGCGGTGAGGGGTCTCGATCCGGCAGAGACCCTCTTCATTATCTCCTCAAAAACATTCACCACGCTCGAAACGATGACGAACGCCCGCACAGCCCGCTCCTGGTCGCTCGCGGGACTGGGTAACGATGAGACCTCAGTGGCGAAGCATTTTGTTGCGGTGTCGACCAACGCCGCCGAGGTTGCGAAGTTCGGGATCGATACCGCCAATATGTTTGTATTTTGGGATTGGGTCGGCGGCCGCTACTCGATGGATTCGGCCATCGGCCTTTCCACCATGGTTGCGATCGGCCCGGAAAACTTCCGCTCCATGCTGAATGGTTTTCACCAGATGGATGAGCATTTCCGAACGGCGCCCTTCGAAGCCAATCTTCCGGTGCTGATGGGTCTGCTGGGCGTCTGGTACAACGACTTTTTCGGAGCGCAGACGGCGGCGGTCCTGCCGTACGAGCAATATTTGAAACGCTTTCCTGCGTATCTGCAGCAGTTGACGATGGAAAGCAACGGAAAGCATGTAACGCTCAGCGGAAAAGAAGTCACTCGCGATACCGGTCCCATCTACTGGGGCGAACCGGGAACCAACGGCCAACACTCGTTTTATCAGCTCATCCATCAGGGAACGCGACTCATTCCGTGCGACTTCATTGCCTTTGCCAAGCCGCTAAATCCGCTGCAACGGCATCACGATCTGCTGCTGGCCAATGTTTTTGCGCAAACCGAGGCGCTTGCGTTCGGCAAGACGCCGGAGCAAGTGAAGGCGGAAGGAACACCGGACTGGCTTGTGCCACACCGCGTGTTCGAGGGGAATCGGCCATCGAACACGATCCTGGCCGAGCAACTCACACCCGAAACGCTGGGCAAACTTGTGGCCCTTTATGAACACTCGGTCTTTACCCAGGGCGTGGTGTGGAACATTGATTCGTTCGATCAGTGGGGAGTGGAACTGGGCAAAGTGCTGGCCCAGCGCATCATTTCCGAACTCGAGAGCCCGGCCGAGCCCATCCTGAATCACGACAGCTCAACCAATACCCTGGTCCGACGGTATCGCAAGCTTAAGGAGCAGCAATGACAGCAATTGAAACTCTCACGAACACAAGCAAAGATACCCTACGCGACGTTTTGACACGGCTCGAAAACCAAGGAGCGGCCCTCGGCCATTTCAACGTCGCTGACCAGACCTTGCTGAAGGCTGTGGTGGCAGCCGCAGCTGAGACCAAACTTGCGGTGCTCATCGGCGCTTCCGAGGGAGAACGGGAGTTTTTTGGTGCGCGTGAGCTTGCCGCTTTGGTGAAAAGCCAACGCGAGGAGTTCGATCTCCCAATCTTCCTCAACGCCGACCACACCCATTCCCTGGCGAAGGCCATAGAGGCGGCAAACGCGGGATTCGATTCCGTCGTGATCGACTTTTCCGCCTTGCCCTTCGAAGAAAATGTGGCGCGCACCAAAGAAGCCGTGCAAGCCATCAAGGCCATCAACCCTGCAATCCTGGCCGAAGGGGAAATAGGCAACATCGGAACCGGGTCCGAAATCCACGAGACTGCTCAAGGCGACCCCCGGACGCTCAGCACCCCAGAGGAAGCGCGACAATTTGTCGAGGCAACAGGAATTGACGTTCTTGCTCCGGCGGTTGGCAACATGCACGGCATGCTCAAGAGCATGGTGCAGGGAAAGGCGAAGAAGCACCTGGATATCGAAAGGATTGCCCAAATCAAGCAAGCGGCCGGCGTTTTTCTCACTCTGCATGGCGGGTCAGGGACCGATGATGAACACTTTCGCAAGGCAATCGCTGCGGGAATCAACATCATCCACATCAATACCGAACTGCGGGTCGCGTGGAGGCGATCGTTGGAAGAAAGCCTGGCACGGGACCCGAACGAAGTCGTGCCCTATAGGATTCTGCGGCCGGTCGTCGACTCTGTGAAGCAGGTGGTTAGTTCGCGCTTGAGGCTCTTCCATGGTGAAAACGTCGGCGCCGGGGCGGTCGGAAACGTTGCGTGAGCAGTTTTCAGAATGCACGTGGGTCGCGAATGTGGGCGCACCTTCGATATGAGTTCGGTGGACGTTTGGAAAAGCTGGCAGAGCGATCTGAAGCCGCCTCAGGGAAATGAGTCATGACTTATAACTCGGACGCGCTCGTATTTTTCGGTGCTACCGGCGATCTTGCCTACAAGAAAATCTTCCCTGCTCTGCAAGCGATGGTGGAGCGCGGGCACCTGAATGTGCCAGTAGTCGGTGTGGCCAAAGCTGGTTGGAACCTCGAGCAGCTGCGTGAGCGGGCGCAGGATAGCCTCGAGAAGCACGGCGGAGTCGATCCGGCAGCCTTTGCAAAGCTGAGAGGCTTGTTGCGTTACGTGGACGGCGATTACCACGATGCAGCCACCTTCGCAGCCCTTCGCAGAGAACTTAAAGATGCCCAGCGTCCCGCGTATTACCTGGCGATTCCACCAGCCCTGTTCGAAACCGCGGTTGAGCAACTTGTGAAATCGAACTGCTCCAAGGGTGCCCGGATGATCGTCGAAAAACCATTCGGGCACGATTTGGCTTCGGCGAGAGAGTTGAACAAAGTCTTGCTTGGGAGCTTTGAGGAAGCCGACATATTCCGCATTGACCATTACCTGGGAAAGCAAGCGGTTAACAACATGCTGGTTTTCCGCTTCGCCAACACTTTTGCCGAGGCGTTTTGGAACCGCAACTACATCGAGAGCGTGCAGGTCACGATGGCTGAGGCTTTCGGCGTGGAAGGGCGAGGAGCCTTTTACGATCAAACAGGCACCGTGCGCGACGTGGTGCAGAACCATATGTTCCAGGTGTTATCGAATCTGGCAATGGAACCGCCGGTTCGATTCGATAGCGAGTCCGTGCGCGACGAGAAAGTGAAGGTGCTGAAGGCAATTCCACCGATCGAGGACAATAACCTCGTCCGCGGGCAGTTCCGGGGATACCGCGAAGAAAAAGGCGTTGCCAAGGACTCCGAAACCGAGACTTTTGCCGCTTTGAAACTCGAGATAGATTCGTGGCGCTGGAAGGGCGTTCCTTTCTACATTCGCGCCGGCAAGTGCTTGCCGGTCACCTGCACCGAAATCGTTGCGAAATTCCGCAAGCCTCCCAGCCTGATTCCCGACTCTCGACTGACGGAGAACCACCTCCGCCTGAGGCTCAGTCCCGAAGCCACGATTGCGATGGGAATGATGGTCCTCGCTTCGGCAGATGGGATGACGCTTCAGACTCGCGAGATGGTGGCCAGCCGTGCGCCGCGCGCCGGCGACATGGATGCTTACGAACGCGTGTTGGGGGCGGCGATGGAAGGGGATGCAACCTTGTTCGCCCGGGAAGACTACGTGGAAGAGGCATGGCGCATCGTAGATCCAATTCTGAAGCAGAAGACACCGGTTTATCCGTATGCGTCGGATACCTGGGGCCCCGAACCGGTGGAACGCTTAGCACCGCCGGGCGGTTGGGACGATCCGGGCATTGGCCAGGATGGTTTGTCGCTTGCGAGCCAGGCCGCTTGAAAGGATGACTGCTTTCGGCTTCACCAGTCCACCTTGGTGGAGCACGACGACGACTATACGCGATGAAGATCAACATCGTTGCGGATGCAGATAGCGCCGCCTCCCTTGCTGCGAGGTTCATCGCCAGCGATGCAGTCTGCGGCAGCGGTGTCGGCGCTGCGATCTGCGCCAACAAAATTCCGGGAGTGCGAGCGTGCCTGATCAGTGATCACTACTCCGCCCGACAGGGAGTCGAGGATCACATGAATGTGATCTGCTCGAGACGTTTCTGGCAGCTCATTTCAGCCAGGCAGAGCGTTTCCTGCGGCGATGGGGTGAAATTGCTGCGCTCGAAAGAAAGCCCACGATCGATGCGGGAGGACCGACAGCAATTTCGGCGTAGTCGGGCCGCCCCACTGTCCGCGCGTTGTTGATCAGCGAGCTCTTTGACAATTGCCGGGCTCTGCTGGCCGTCGAATCATCAGAGCGCGAACGGGTCGGGTTCGGCGCACTGATCTGTGAATGGAGTGAGTCTCGCCACTTGATCCAACTGCGCGTTCCCGGCGTTGCCGTCAATGGCTGGCCGCAGCTCCCTTCGAGGAGCTATCCTTGATTTTCAGGCCCGAAATTCGGCGCAGCGTGCCGCTTTTTGCATTGCTCGACG
>JASHRE010000697.1 GCA_030037515.1 Candidatus Sulfotelmatobacter sp. | reverse complement strand
GCGCGAAAAACTCCCCTGTCGCGCCACTTCCAGAAACGTTGTGAGCTGGTCGAAGTCCATGAGTATGAAAACGCGCCGACCCAAAAATTCGATCATTTCGGGTCGACGCCCGGTGAGTTGCGGTGGCGAACGCCCCGTGCACTGCCCAGTAAACCGGAGTTCCACGACGGGGGCAAGACCCGAAATTCTTATACCCGCGATCAAATTTGTTAATGGATGCCCCGTTTGGGGCAGAAGCTCAGGTCCACTGTTAAGATGTGCTCACCCCGATGATTGGACTCCCCGATATCCAGACGGCACTCGCACGAATTCGCACCGACATTCGCATTTCTCCCTGCAATCGCTCCGAAACTTTTTCGGCGCTGACCAATAATTCGATTTTTCTTAAGCTCGACAACCAGCAGCGCACCGGAGCTTTCAAGGAACGCGGCGCGCTCAACCGCATGCTGACGTTGACTTCGGATGAACGCGCTCGCGGCGTGATTGCCGCATCCGCGGGCAACCATGCCCAGGGGGTCGCCTACCACGCCGGCCGTCATGGCATCAAAGCGCGGATTTTTATGCCGCTGCCCACGCCCCTCACCAAAGTTTCAGCCACACGCGGTTATGGCGCCGAGGTCATTTTGCACGGCGCGAATTACGACGAGACCTATGCGGAGGCGCTTAAGAATGCCGAGCAGGATCGGCTCACCCTCATCCACGCGTTCGACGACGATGCTGTGATCGCGGGGCAGGGAACGCTTGGGCTGGAGATTCTCGAGCAGCATCCTGACATCGAAGTTCTCGTCGTGCCCATCGGCGGAGGTGGATTGATCGGCGGCATCGCTTGCGCGGTGAAGGAAACGAATCCTTCCGTGCTGGTCTTCGGAGTACAGCCCGTGCGCCTTCCGTCGATGAAAGCGGCCGTCGCCGAAGGCAAGCCCATTACCCTCGCTTCGGCCAAGACCATCGCCGACGGAATCGCAGTTCGCCGCGCCGGCGATCGCACGCTGCCCTTGGTGCAAAAATACGTCGACGATATTGTGACCGTGGAGGAGGAAGAAATTGCCAACGCCATTTTGCTTCTCCTCGAACGTGAGAAGACCTTGGCGGAAGGAGCAGGAGCGGCGGCGCTGGCCGCGGTCTTAAATCACAAGCTGCCGCTGGCAGCGAAGCGTGCCGCGATTCTGGTTTGCGGCGGAAACATCGACGTCACCCTGCTTTCGCGCATCATCGAGCGCGGCTTGGTGAAAGATGGCCGCCTGGTCCGTCTGCGGGTGCATTTGCCGGATTATCCCGGCGCTCTGCACCGGCTAACCGGAATTCTTGCCGAACATCGCGCAAACATTGTCGAAACGGCCTACGACCGCGCCTATCACGGCGTAAATCTCGGCGACACCGCGATCGACATCACCATGGAAACACGCGGACCTGAGCACATTGCGGAACTATTGGCCGCGCTGGTCGCGGCCGGCTACACGCACGAAAGAATTCTGTGAGGTCAGACACAACCTGAGCTCGCAAGCCATGCGGGAGCTTAAGTGAGGCATCGGGAAACCGATTTGATAGATGGTCGGGAAACCTGGCGGACGTCCGCAGGTCCGAGAACGCAGCTTGGATCGGCGATGCCGATCCGAAGGGTTGGTCGGGATGACAAAATGAAAAGCGCGCTTAGGGCGCCGAGGCGCTGACCGGCGTCTTGCCTCCTCCGCCATTTACGAGTACCCAGATCAACACTCCCGCTCCGGCCGCTCCGGCGGCGATCCATTTCGGGTTCGGCAGAGCAGCCGGGTTGGGCCGGGGAGGCAATCCGCACAGCTGGGACTCGTCATATTTTTTCTGCTCGCCCTGATGCACCGATCCTTGCTGCTCATCGGGCTGCTCCCCGGGCTGCTCCCCGGCGTTCTCGACCGGAGTTTTTCGGCCGGTGTGTTCCCATTTCACGTTCACATCTTGGGTACGGGCCGAGACCTGCACGCTTCCATTTGAGTCAACCACGTCATACTGCGTCCACTCATTCGCCACGGGAACGACCGTGATGCAACGCACCAGAACTTTGAAGCTCCTGGAAGTCTCGACCGAGACGCTGCCATGATCGAGTTCCACGGCATCGCCTTGAAATTTCACGACCGATTCCGGCTGAATCGAAACCGAGGATCCTTCCAGGTTTAGGGTTGCGGAAAAATCTGCTTTGATCTCGATCACATCGCCAGAAAACACGGCGGATGCGTCTTTCGCCTCATATCCGTTCACCCAGACTCCACCCTGCGTATGCACGATGGCCGAGGGAGCCTGAGCCGAAAGCGTCATCGGCGTGACGACGATCATCAACCAGCACGCAAAATGACGTATGATGGACACACCCATCCGGGCCTCTGACTTTTTCGCAATCCGCTCGCTAGGATCCTAAGGGCGCAACCGGACTGCGTCTATTAACCTTCTGGGTGACCACAGCTTGTCGCGGTCCAATGGTCGCGGTTTCGAGAGGATTGAGTTGCGTTCGGCCGGCTCCATTTTTGGGTAAAACTTTGTAAATCATCAATTTCCATCGGTTCTCGAGATGTAAATTACTAATGTGGCGTGTATGAACAGGCGGAACCCAGTGCCGACCATTTTCCTGTGGGGGGCGCTGTCGATTTTGCCGGCGAACGCCCAGCTTGCAAAGCTGTCGGCGGCCATGCCAGAATCGCAGCCCCTCATAGGACAGAATGCACCGGCACAATCCTCGGTGGCGCGGGTCATCGGCACGATCAAGGCGATCAATGGCAATAGTCTCACCATCGTGCCCAGCTCGGGCTCGGAGATTACGGCAACCGTACAGCCGAATGGGCGCATTCTCAAGCTGGAACCCGGGGAAAAGGACGTCAAGAATGCCACCCCGATCCAGCTCACCGATTTGCAAGTAGGCGACACCGTTCGCGTGCGTGGATTCGCCGCCCAAGGCGCTACATCGATTCCGGCGCTGGAGGTACTGGTCATCACGCGGTCGGCGGTGGCCGCCGTGAGCGACCAGATCCGCCAGGATTGGCAGAAGCGGGGCTTAGGTGGCCTGGTGACCGCGGTTGACCCTGCCACGGGCACGATCACGATTTCTGTGGCCGGCTTCTCCGGCAAGAAGTCGATCGCTATTCATACCTCCAGCAGCAGCGTTTTCCGCAGGTATGCCTCGAATTCTGTCAAGTTTGAGGATGCCGGTCCAAGCTCCCTGGCTCAAATTCGGCCAGGAGATCAGTTGCGCGCCCGAGGAGAACGCAGCGCTGACGGTGCCGAATTCACCGCTGAGGAAGTGGTGACCGGCAGCTTCCGAAATATTGCCGGCCTCGTCAATTCTGTGGATGCAAGCGCAGGCATTCTCACCGTTCAGGATGTGCTGAGCAAAAA